>JAFLCR010000084.1 GCA_017302755.1 Alphaproteobacteria bacterium | reverse complement strand
CCTGCAGGCGGCAGTGGAACCGGTGTTCGAAACGATGGAAGGCTGGCAGGACAGCACCTACGGCGCGCGCAGCTGGTCGCAACTGCCGGCGCAGGCGGTCAAATACGTGAAGCGCATCGAGGAGCTGATCGGCGTGCCGGTGGCCATGCTCTCCACCAGCCCGGAGCGCGAGGATACGATTTTGATGCGCGATCCGTTCGCGGATTAAAGGACGAAATCACCGCCAACCAGGGTGAACAAGCCGGTGAGCTGAATCTCGAAATCGGTAGCGTTGTTGCCGTCGGTGTCGACCATCACGATCGTGTTGCCGCCGCTTTGCTGATACGCAACCTGGAAACCGGCCACGAAATCCGCCACGCCGTTGCCGCCCGCGCGGAATGTCGCCGCGCCCGCTAAGGCGGAGAGGTCTATTCTATCGAGATTGAAGGCGTTTTGGCTGAAATCGGAAATGATATCCCGGCTGCCAGCGCCGATGCCTGAATCCGTGACAAGCGTGTAGACGAAAAAATCGCTAACCGCGCCGCCGCTGGTGTTGGTGCCGCCGCTCATGGTATCGACCCCCGCACCGCCGGTGATAGTGTTGCTGGCAGTGGCGCTTGTTATGATGGAATCGTTCCCCGCTTCGCCAAAGATGACGTCCGCGCCGCCGCCGCCGCTGATGATGTCGCCGCCATTGCCGCCGTAAATTGTTTCAGAAAAGCCGCTGGAATTTATCGTATCCGCAGCGCCGGTGGCCGTGAGCGTGCCGTCGAAAATAATATCCGCCGTATCCAAAGCGATGTTGCCAAGCAGCTTTATCGAAAACGTATTGGCCGCATCAACGATAATGGTGTGCGTGCCATCGAAGGTGTAGCCAAGCACCGTGCCCGCACCGGCGCCGGCGACGATGCTGGTAAAGCCGAGGCCAGCAAGCCTAATAACATCAGAATCCTGCGTGAAATCAGCGATCGTGTCCTCACCGCCAAACGGGGAGCTGGTGATGGCGGTGTAAGAAAAACCATCGTTACCTGTACCACCGGTGAGGCTGTCTGCGCCGTCGTCACCGAAAATACGGTCGTTGCCGGTGGAGGCGTTGATGGTATCAAGGCCGGTGCCTCCTAGTATCTGGTCAGAACCGGTGCTGCCGAAGATGGAGTCGTCACCGGCATTGCCGCTCAGCGAAGCGCCTGAGCCCCCAGCGGTGCCTGCCACGATCGTGTCTTGGCCGTTGCCACCATTTATAGTGTCACCACCCTCGTTGCTGACCAGGCTGTCGTCACCGTCATTACCGTTGATGGTTTCATTGCCAACCGTGCCGGTGATGGTGTCGTTGCCCGCGACGCCGTCCACAAGGCTGTTAAACATCAAGGTGCCGCGGTTGAGGGCGAAGTTGCCGAGCAGTTTCAAGGTGAAGGTGCCGCTCGAATCCACCACCACGGTATGCGTGCCATCGAAAGTGTAACCGAATTGCGTGGCCGTGGCCGCGCCCGCGACGATATCGTTGATGGCGCCGAAGCCGGTGAAGATGAGCAGATCCTGCCCGTAGGCAAAATCCTGTACCGTATCGGTTTCAAGCGCCGTGGAATCGGTAAGCGCCGCGAACACGAAACCGTCGGAATTAGCCGCGCCGGCGGTAAGGTCGTCCGCGCCCGCGCCGCCATTCAGGTAATCATAAGACGTGCCGCCGCTCAGCACGTCATTGCCGTTGCCGCCAACCAGGCTGTCAACGTTGGCGCCGCCAAGCAATGTGTCATTGCCATTGCCGCCGTTCACCGTATCGTTACCGTTGCCGCCGTCGAGACTGTCGTTATCGTCCTCGCCGAAAATCGTGTCCAGCCCGTCCCCGGCGATGATCGTATCCACCCCGCTTCCGCCGTAGGCGGAGTCGTTCGAGGTTCCGAGATCCAGGCTGTCATTCCCGGTGCCGCCCAGAACCGTATCCGTTCCCGTGCCGGAGATGATGGTGTCGTTACCGCTGCCGCCGTCAAGGCTGTTATTGCCATTGCCCGCGCTAATGGAGTCTTCCCCTGCATCGCCGATGATCGTATCCGCATTAGCGCCCGCGACGAGGGTGTCGTTGCCCACCCCGCCCGTTACGGAGTTCGTACCTCCCCCAGCATCGACAGAGTCGTTGCCGTCGCCGCCGTGGATGGTATCGGCGTTTGCCCCGCTGACGAGGGTATCGTTGCCGTCACCGCCAGCGACATAGTTGGTTCCGGCGCCAGTATCGATGGAGTCTTCACCGGTGCCGCCATAAGCGCTGTCGTTGCCACCCGTTGCAATAACCGTGTCATTGCCTGTGCCACCAGACACAACATTATTGTCGCCGCCGGTATCGTTGATGGAATCATTGCCTTCGCCGGAGTGGATGGTGTCCCCTCCACCAAGTCCGTTCAAAGTGTCGTTGCCATCGTCGCTCCAGAGTTCATCCGCACCGCCAGTGCCTGCGGGAACGAGATTGTCGCCGCCGGCCGTGCCTAACGCCACGGCAGCGCTGGGAATGTAAAGTTCGAAGCTTTCGCTGACCGGGTTGGCGCCGTCCGTCGCCGTCACCGTTACCAGCACGATCCCGGCCGCCAATGCGCCCGTGTTGGTGATCTGGCCCGTGACCGTGTTGATGCTGAGAAACCCCGCGGTGTCCCAGGCGGAGGGATTGCCAACACCGTAAACCTGCGTCGTCATGCCGTAGGTGATGGGGCTGCCGGTAAAGGCGCTCGCGGCGTTCAGCGTATAACCGCCAACCGCCGTCGCCGTGGTTCTCATGTGGTCAATCAGGGTACCGGTTAGCGAGGGGGGAACGGAAGACGACCCTCCACCACCTCCGCTGGATGGGGTGGGAACAGATGGCGGGGTAGCAGCCGGAGGCGTTATGGGCGTCACAGAAGGCGGCGGGGTGGCAGGAGGCATCACCGCATCCTGCGGAATATCCGCTTGCGGCAACTGCGGTGGAAGCACACTCACGTAATTCGGCCTCAACTCCACAGGGGGCAGGAACGTCACCACGGCATCTGTCTCATACTTGCCCGGTTCGCCTGCATAAAGGCGGTGCTCCAAATCGGCGCGATGATTACCGGAACCCCGGATAGGGGTATCCCCATAAATGCGAAAGGGGGAATATCCTTGTGACGCCTCCATCAACTCCGCGGAAGCGCCGCTTCCCTTTCCGCTCATGGGCACATGGAGGCCGGAGCCCTGCTCGAAATAGAGAATGACTTGCTCGTGGGAGGTGGCGCCTCCTTGAGAGGTTTCAATATCCATCTTAAAGGTTTTGGCAAAGCCTTGCGTCACCTCTAGCTGCACGTCGCGCAGCGCCGCGTGCACCAGGGCCGCGTCACCTTTGATCGTCACCACGCCGGTCACGGGGTCAACATCCACCTGCATCCGCCCGTCCTGTGACGCTTTGAGGCGTAGTATGCCTGCTTCGGCGTTCGACAGCGCAAGTTTCACCGTGACCGCGCCGCCCTCGGCGGCGATGCCGGTTTTGTGACTCACATCAAGCTGCCGAAGGATGGCGTGCTTGCCTGATGATAAAGTTGAATGTTGCGGCATAGATCAAAGCGAAGCTGTTGCTCCAGCTTTGATTTTCCCGGAAAAAGAACAAAATATTCCTAATTTGGGAAACTGTTTTATTAAATTTTTTGCCATTCTTTCAAGCAGCGCATCCTAAGGAAATCGGCGATGCGCAGCATTTTAGTAAAATTTTAAACACGGCGGCCCAGGATGGTGTAAAATAAGACAATCCTTGTTGGGCAGCGGGCATGGCGGAAGCAGCAGTCAAAGAGGCGGAAACGGCAGAGCCTCCCTCGCGGGAGGACGCCCCGTCCGACGGGCGGTTCCTGGCCTTTCTTCAGAGCTATTCGCCGCAACACACCATTCACGACAATCCGCCGGATACGGTCGGCGAACGATTCACGGTCGATTACGGCGCCACCCTGCCGGAGCTGAATTCCAGCGCCGCCAAGGCTTACGGCGTGCGCGGGCAGCCGGCGCTTTACGCCCTGGTGTGCGACCCCGGCTATCCCTGCCGCATGAAGACGCTGCAGCGGCTGAAGGGCGTCAGCCATCCGCACCTCGCCTCGGTGGTCGAATACGGCATTACGCGCATCTCCTCTCACGGCGATTCGCGCATGGTCATCATCTGCCAGAGGCCCAAGGGGAAACCGCTTTCCGAGGTGCTCGCCGCGATGCCCAAACCGGCCTCGGAGCTGTTCGTGCTTGAGCATGTCATCCGTCCGCTCACGGCGGTGATGCAGGAATTCGGCAGGTTGGAGATCGCCCATCTGCGCATCAACCCCGGCACCATCTATATCGGCGAGGGCGCGCATCCGCAGCTGATGCTCGGCGAGGCCGTTTCGGAACCAGCCGGACTATCGCAGGATTATTTCTGCGAAACCATCGAGCGTTCGCTTGCCCTGCCGCTCGGCAAGGGCGAAGGCGACGTGGGAGCGGATTTCTACGCCATCGGCGTGGTGGCGCTGATGCTGCTTGCGGGCAAGAACCCGGTCGCGGAAATGAGCGCGGAAACCTACCTTACCCAGCGGCTGGAGATGGGATCGTACAACACCCTGGTCGGGCGGCGCGAATTCTCCGACACCGTGCAGGATCTGCTGCGCGGCCTGCTTAACGATCAGCCTGTTGAGCGCTGGGGCATCACCCAGCTTGAACAGTGGGCGACCGGCAAGAAATTCCACCTCATTCACCCCTCTCCGCCGCGCGAGGCGCCGCGTCCCTTCACGGTGAACGGCGTGGACTGCCCGAACCGCCGCTGCCTCGCCAAGGCGCTGCATGCCGACTGGCCCGGCGCCAAGGCGTGCCTGCGCGACATGAAGCTGATCCGCTGGATGGAGCTTTCGGCGCTCAAGCCGCAGGTCGCGGAAAACCTGAAGCGCGTGCGCAATGAAACCGGCGGTGACAGCGGCGTGAACGCCAATGACGACGACGCGCTGGTGGCACGTTCGATCATTGCGCTCGACATCGAGGGGCCGCTACGCTTGCGGCAGTTCTCCTCGCATCTGGAAGGCATCGGCCCATTGCTCGCCGAAAGCTACCGCTCGGGCAACAACGATATGCTACAATTCGTGGCGCTGATGATCGGCGTCGAGCTGCCGGAGTTCTGGTCCGACATGCAGCCGGAAACCGTCTCCCGCGAACGGGCCAATATTCTGTGGAAGATTACGAAATGCCGCAATTACCTGCGGATGAAGGATCTGGGCTTCGGCATGGAGCGGCTGCTCTATGACCTGAACCCCGACCTGCACTGCCTGAGCGAGATGGTGCGGGGCGAGCATGTAGTCACGCTGGCGCAGCTGCTTTACTGCCTCGACGCGCAGTCGCGCGGCCGCGCGGCGGAGAAACTGCCGGTGGACCGGCACGTGGCCGCCTTCATCTCGAGCCATCTCGAGCTGGTGAAACCCGCCAAGCTTTACGACCTGCACCAGTTTCCGCAGATGATGGACAGCCGCGAGCTTTCCGCCCTTGTGCTGCTGGCCGCCGCGCAGAAGCGGGCGGGCATCGCCAAGCTGCCGGGGCTGACGCATTGGATGGGGCATCGCCTGCAGCAGGTGTCCGCGCTTATTCACAGCCGTGCGCTGAAGAAGAAAATGTTCGCGCAGCTTGAGCATGTGGCCAGGGAAGGCGACCTCTCCAGCCTGCTGGCCGTGTTCTCCAACGCCTCGCTGGTGGCGGAGGACAATGACGGCTTCGAGCGGGCGGCGGAGAAATACCAGCGCAACCGGAAGCTCATCGAATATTACACCGATAAGGAGAAACTGCGCCTGCGCGCGGATTACCTGGGGCTGCGGCTGTCGCTCGGACTCGCCTACGGCGTCTGCGCGGTGACGTTATTTTCTTATTTCAGGCAACATTTTCTATGACCTCGGCATCCATGGCTTCACGTTCCTCCAAATCCGCGGTCAAGAAAGCGCTCAAACAGCGCAAGAAGCCGTCTGTCGGCATCAAGTGGTGGCATATCGCGCTGCTGCTGATTGCCGGATTGACGCTGGTGGTGCTGATCAAGCATAGCTTCATCTTCCTGCTCGCCGGCATGCTGCCGAGCATCGTGGCGCTCATTGTCGACCGTTCGCACCGGAAGGACGCGTTCAAGACCGTCACCGCCATGAACCTCGCGGGCGTGCTGCCTTATCTGTATGAGCTTTGGCTGCAGGGCAACACCGTGCCAAGCGTGCAGAACATGGTGGGGCAGATGGAAGTGTGGCTGGTGATTTACGCCGCCGCCGGCGCGGGGTGGATCATGACCTGGTTCGGGCCGAGGGCGTCGCAGGTGGTGATGGAAATGGTCGCCCTGCTGCAGACGGCGCGGCTGGAAGCGTCGCAGAAGCACCTGGTCGATGAATGGGGGCCGGAGATCAAGCGGCAGTAGAAAAGAAAAGGGCCCTCGGGGGAGCCCTTTCCTTTTTCCAAGTGGAAGATCAGCGAACCTTAGTAGTCCGTGGACTTCTTCTGGTTCATGTTATCGCGATTCTGATTCTGCTGATTCTGGTTCTGATTCTGGTTCTGCTGACGATTGGGGTTCTGCTTGGAGGCCTGATCGTCAAAGTTACGGTTCTGGCCCTGCTGACCCTGGTTCTGGTTATTAGCCATGTTTCATTCTCCTTTGGATGGATTGGACAGTGGAATCACCGTCACGGGACTTAGAGGTACCAGCACGCGCATCGTTTTTCCGTCGCGAAGCGGGGCGCGATTCATCAACGCGCGGTAAAGGCGTGGCTATTTATGCTTGCGAAGCGGGTGCTTACTGGTCACCAGCTTCTGCAGCGCGGGGTTGGCGACGTGGGTGTAGACCTGCGTCGTCGAAATATCGGCGTGGCCAAGAAGTTCCTGCACCACGCGCAGATCGGCGCCGCCGGAGAGAAGATGCGTGGCGAAACTATGGCGCATCACGTGCGGGGAAAGTTTTGACGGATTGAGGCCGGCTTTGAGCGCCAGCTCCTTGATGAGCTGGCCGCAGCGCTGGCGGGTGATGGGCTTGGCGCCACGCGAGGGAAAAAGCCAGACGGTCTTGTCGGGGCGCACTTCCAGCCAGGATTCGATGGCAGCCGTGGCATGCGGGTTTAAAGGCGCCAGGCGCTCCTTGTTGCCTTTGCCCTTGATGATGAGATAGCCCGATTGCAAGCCTGCTTTGGCGGTTTGCAGCGTCATGTTCACGAGTTCCGAAACACGCAGCCCCGCGCCGTAGAGAAGCTCGATCAGCGCGGTGTTGCGCTCAGCGTCGGGAGATTCGTATTCGGTCGCGGCGTGGAGCAGCGCATCGATCTGTTTGTTATCGGCAAGCTTGGGGAGGGTTTTGGGAAGCTTGGGGCCTTCCAGCGCCTGGGCGGGGTTATCGCTGCGGAATTCCTCGCTGAGCGCAAAGCGGTAGAACTGCTTGATCGCCGACAGGCGGCGCGCGACCGTGCGCGGGTGCAGGCCTGCGTCGTGGAGGTGGTGAAGGTAGAGGCGCAGGTCTTCCGTATCCGCTTTCTCGGGGGAAGTTTGCTTGGTGACAAGGAAACTGGAGAGGTCGGTAAGGTCGCGGCGGTAGGCGTCCCGCGTGTTCTGCGACGCGCCGCGTTCGGCGGCCAGCATTTCGAGGAAGCTTTCGAGCGTGTGGTCGGTCATCTATGCGGTGCGCCTCCGGCGCGCTTCATTCGCTGGATTGCCGCGCGGGCAAGCCCGCTCGCAATGACGTTACGCAGCTCTGGCTGACCAGCCAGCCATTTTAGACTTCAGGTTTTCGTTGAGCTTCTCGAGGAAGTCTTCTGTAGTCAGCCATTTTTGTTCCTTGCCGACCAGCGCGGCAAGATCCTTGGTCATGAAACCGGACTCGACGGTTTCCACGCACACGCTCTCAAGCGTCTGGGCGAAGCGCACCACATCCGGCGTGTTATCGAACTTGCCGCGGTAGACCAAGCCTTGCGTCCAGGCGTAAATCGAGGCGATGGGGTTGGTGGAGGTTTTTTCGCCTTTCTGATGCGCACGGAAATGGCGCGTCACCGTACCGTGCGCGGCTTCGGCCTCAACGGTTTTGCCGTCGGGCGAAAGAAGCACGGAGGTCATGAGGCCGAGCGAGCCGAAGCCCTGGGCCACGGAATCGGACTGCACGTCGCCGTCGTAGTTCTTGCACGCCCAGACGAAGGCGCCTTCCCATTTGAGGGCTGAGGCCACCATGTCGTCGATCAGGCGGTGTTCATAGACGATGCCCTTTTCCTTGAACTTCGCGGCATATTCAGCCTGGTAGACCTCCTCAAAAATATCCTTGAAGCGGCCATCATAGGCTTTGAGAATCGTATTCTTGGTGGAAAGATACACCGGCCAGCCGCGCATCAGCCCGTAATTCATGCAGGAGCGCGCGAAGCCGCGGATGGATTCGTCGAGATTGTACATGCCGAGCGCGACGCCGCTGCCGGGGAAGTCGAAGACCTCGTGGGTGATGGGAGCGCCGCCGCCTTCAGGCACGAAGGTCATCGTCAGCTTGCCCTTGCCGGGGATTTTGAAATCAGTCGCCTTGTACTGGTCACCGAAAGCGTGGCGGCCGACGACGATCGGCTTGGTCCAGCCAGGCACCAGGCGCGGCACGTTCTTGCAGATGATCGGCTCGCGGAACACCGTGCCGTCAAGGATATTGCGGATCGTACCGTTGGGCGACTTCCACATTTTCTTGAGATTGAATTCCTTCACGCGCGCTTCATCTGGCGTGATGGTCGCGCACTTCACGCCGACGCCGTATTGCTTGATGGCGTTGGCGGCGTCGACGGTGACTTTGTCTTCCGTCTTGTCGCGGTATTCGATGCCGAGATCGTAGTATTTGAGGTCGATGTCGAGATAAGGAAGGATCAGTTTTTCCTTGATGAAAGACCAAATGATGCGGGTCATCTCGTCGCCGTCCAACTCCACCAACGGCGTTTTCACCTTGATCTTGGACATCGTACGCTCCTTTTTACCTTTTCGTCCTTTGTGGACGAAACCGGTTAAAAAAGAGCTACGTTTCTATTCCAGAGTCTTTGCGGAATCCGCCCGATATCAAGTGATCCCAAGGCGCTCCCTATGCTCCGCAGTCCCGATCTTTCTTTGCGTTGTCAGAAAGACGCAGTCTCACTGCTTGCTCCATAAAATAGGGAATGCCGCATAAGAATAATTTATTTGTATTTTTTATATTATATACATTTTTATAATGTTTATTTAATTTATTATTATATTTATATTTTTTAGATTTTACCTATTATAATAGTTATATGTAACAATTTTTTCATTTGTGTTTTGTTGTTATTTGGCGAAGGTGAACCTTAAGATATTTATGAGACAATAGAGCCATGCCCCAAACCACCCCCCCCCAAC
>JAFLCR010000083.1 GCA_017302755.1 Alphaproteobacteria bacterium | reverse complement strand
GCAAGAGATGTTCATCGAGAGCAGGAAATTATTGAGGCTGGTATCCACATACCGGCCCTTAAGCTCGTTCTTGTCTGAAAACGCGATGGCGTGAACCAGGAAATCCAGCCCGCCCCACTGCTTCTCCACGCCAGCAAACACCGCGTCCATACTGGCGGCGTCAGTCACGTCGCAAGGCAGCACCAGCTTCGAGCCGACGCTGTCAGCCAGCGGGCGAACCCGCTTTTCCAAAGCTTCACCTTGAAAAGTGAAGGCAAGCTCGGCCCCCTGGGCATGCACCGCCTTGGCGATGCCCCACGCGATCGACTTATCGTTCGCGACGCCCATAATGAGGCCGCGCTTGCCCTTCATCAGCGTTCCCGTGGGAACGGATTGCTCCACATCATTCATGTTTGCAAATGCGCTTTCTTAGTTCACGACCTGCCAGGTTCCGTCAGGCTGGCGGCACGCCGTGCCGTAACCCTGCTTGGTCTGCCCGCCGACCTGGATGGTCTGTTGGTATTCGCGGCAATACGCGCTGCCCTGCTGGAAGGTGCGGGTCGGCGTGATGGTGCCGGAATTGCCAGAATCGGGGTTCACCCAGGTGACGGTCTGGTTGGAGGGGGCACGCTCCAGGGCGCGCTGCGAGGTCTGGTTGTAATAGGCCATGTCCGCGCGGTCGAGCGAGGCGCCGATCTGGTTGCCGAGCATGCCGCCGAGCAGCGTGCCGCCGATGATGGCCGCGATGTTGCCCTTGCCCTTGCCGATATTGGAACCGAGGATGCCGCCGCCGATCGCGCCGATCGCCGTGCCGCCCATTTCCTTATTGATGCCGCCGCCGTGCGGGTTGCCTGGCTGGGCGCAGGCCGCCAGAGTGAGGGAAAGCAGCGCCGCGGAAGCAATAATCTTGATTTTCATGGAAAAACCTCTGGGTGAGTGGGATGACAACCATTGATACGCCTGACGGCGCCGGAATCTTCATTTTTGCATAGCGCTTTGCATGAAAATAGGCAAAGAGTTTATGCGTATGAGCACGCTGAACGGCCCCTCCTCCACTGCCGATCCCGGACGCCTGCCACGCCTTGCCACTTCGGCATCCATGGCCGTGGCGCTGATCTTGATCGCCATGAAAGGTGCGGCCTGGGCGATCACGGATTCCCTGAGCCTGCTCACCTCGCTCGCGGATTCACTGTTCGACGTGTTCGCGTCCGCCATCAACTTCCTGGCCGTGCGCTACGCCATGAAGCCGCCGGACGACGATCACCGTTTCGGCCACACCAGCGCCGAGGATATCGCCGCGCTTGCCCAGAGCGCGTTCATCGCGGGCTCGGCGGCGTTCATCAGCATTCAGGCCGTCGGCCGGCTCGTCAGCCCGGAGCCGATTTACGCCAGCCCGATCAGCATCGTTCTCATGGTGGTTTCCCTGGTATTAACAACCGCCCTGGTCATTTTCCAGCAACTGGTGGTAAGAAAAACCAACTCCTCCGTCGTCAAAGCAGACGCGCTGCATTATGTAACGGATATCCTGACCACGCTTGCCGTGCTGGCAGCTCTCGCCTTGACCTGGTGGAAAGAGTGGCCGTGGATCGACCCGGCCCTGGCGCTGCTGATTTCCGCTTATGTTTTCCTCAGTTCCTGGAACGTAGGCAAGGCCGGCTTCGACCATCTGATGAACAAGGAAATGTCGGACGAGCAGCGCAAACTTATTGAAACCATTATTTGCGGCCACGCCGAGGTGAAAGGTGTGCATGACATGAAAACCCGACACGCCGGCCCTAAGGCCTTCATCCAGTTCCATCTGGAGCTTGACGGCAACATGACACTCTTCCGCGCGCATGAAATCTCGGAAGAGCTGGAAGCAGAACTATTAAAACACTTCCCAACTGCGGATATCATCATCCATGAAGACCCAGGCGAACTCTACGACCGTTGACCATGTAACTCTTTCGCAGGCGCAAACTCCTGAAGACATCGCCGCCATCAGAGCGCTTTTCGAGGAATATCAGCGTTTCCTTGGGTTCGACCTGTGCTTTCAAGGATTCTCAGAAGAACTAGCGCAACTTCCCGGTAAATATGGCCCGCCGGACGGCATCCTATTGCTTGCGCGCGTGGAAAATGCGCTGGCCGGCTGCATCGCGCTTTACCGCATGAATACCCCCGCGGGCGAGCCGAAAACCGGAGAAATCAAGCGCCTGTACGTGCGTGAAAACTATGCGGGACAAGGTATTGGGAAAGCTCTTTTTTCCGCCGTGATCGACCGGGCCAGAAAAATGGGGTACGGGCGCCTGCGTCTCGATTCGCTGCGCCGCATGACACAGGCTGGAAAACTCTACCGTCAGTTCGGCTTTTCAGAAATCCAGCCCTACAACTACAATCCTCAGGAAGACGTGTATTACATGGAGCTGACACTTGGCGATAATGTTTGATAAGCATTCTCAATCGCGCTATTTTGCTTTCGTTCATCAAAGGAATCTTGCCATGCTCCGAACCCTGTTTTGCTTTTCTGCCGCTGTGTCCCTGTTCGCCGCCCCCGTCCTCGCGGAGGATTACGTGATCACGATCAAGGATCATCAGTTCTCTCCGAAAGAACTCACCATTCCTGCGGACACGAAGGTTAAGCTGACCGTCAAGAACCAGGATGCTACACCAGAGGAATTTGAAAGCCACGACCTCAAGCGCGAGAAGATCGTGAAGGGCAACAGCGAGATCGTGGTTTCCGTCGGCCCGCTCAAGCCCGGCACCTATAAATATTTCGGCGAATTCCATGAGGATACGGCGCAGGGCGTCATTATCGTGAAGTAAGATGTTTTCCACCGCCATCGTTATTTTCCGCGAAGCGCTCGAAATCGCGCTGATCGTAGGCATCATTCTCGCCGCCACCAGGGGGCTTCCAGGCAGAATGCCGTGGATTCTTGGCGGCTTCGCCGCTGGTGTGCTCGGAGCCGGCATGATCGCCGTCTTCGCGGAAACCATCTCTGCCGCCGCGGAAGGTATGGGGCAGGAGTTGTTCAATGCCGGCATCCTGTTTGCCGCCTCCGGCATGATCGGCTGGACGGTGCTGTGGATGCGCAAGCACGCCCGCACGCTCGCCTCTGAACTGACGAAGATGGGAAAAGATGTGCGCGACGGCGCGCTGCCGCTCTACTCGCTGGCCATCATCATCGGCCTGGCACTCTTACGCGAGGGCTCGGAAATCGTGTTGTTCATCTACGGCATGATCCTCTCCGGTCAGAGCACGGCATCGATTGTCTCTGGCAGCCTCCTCGGCGGCCTGCTGGGCACGGGCATGGGCGCACTCATCTATTTCGGTTTGCTCAAGATGAGTGTCAAATACATGTTCAAGGTGACGGGATGGCTGCTTATTTTCCTGGTCGCAGGGCTGGCATCCCAGGGCGCGGGCTATCTCTCAGCCGCAGGCTATTTCGCTGAATTCTCGCACCCCGTGTGGGACAGCTCCTTCCTGCTTTCCGAGGAAAGCGTTCTTGGCCAGACGCTCCACAGCCTGATCGGCTACACTGCACAGCCAAGCGGCATACAACTGGCATTTTACGGTTCGGCGTTAATGGTGCTGCTGGCTGGCGTCAAAATCATTGACGCTGGCGGAAGGCCCGTGAAGACGGCTGTAGCGTAGTTGTTGAGTTTTGAACCGGTTTTAACCATTCCGTCTTCGCCAAGACTACGGCGGACATAAGATTTTCTAAGCTTCGCGTTGCTTAGCAAGGAAATCTAATGGTGGGTGATACAAGACTCGAACTTGTGACCTCTGCCGTGTGAAGGCTGACGTTTAGGGTATTCCTTAATTTTCTCCGGCTTTCTGGTAATTACTATCCATTTGACATTGATACTTTTCGGTGCAGATTTCAAGAGATGACGTTTACCGTCATTTTCTGGTTTTTGCTTCCGCCTGCTTCCGCAGTGCTTCCGCAAGGAGGAAAAGATGCCCAAACTCACCAAGCGTTTCGTAGATACCCTGAAGCCCGAAGGCCGCGACTATTTCGTGTGGGATGATGACCTGCCAGGATTCGGCCTGCGCGTCTTCGCCTCCGGCAAGCGCTCCTACCTCGTGCAATACCGCATGAGCGGGCGGACACACCGCTACACCATCGGCTTGCATGGCGTGTTCACGCCAGAGGAGGCCCGCAAGGAAGCCCTCGGCTTACTGGGGACAATTAAGAAGGACAAAGCCAATCCCGCCGAAGAGAAGAAGCGCCAGCACAAAGCCTCCACCGTCGCGGAGCTCTGCGACCTCTACCTGCGGGAGGGATGCCATACCAAGAAGGCATCCACCCTGGATACGGACAAAGGCCGCATTGAGCGCCATATCAAGCCGCTGATCGGCACCAAGAAGATCATCGACGTTACCAAGGCCGACATTGAACGGGTCTACAAGGACATTTCCAACGGCAAAACCAAGGTGGACGTAAAAACGAAGAAACGAGGCCGGGCCATTGTTCGCGGTGGTAAAGGCACTGCCAGCCGGACAGTAGGGCTGTTGGGCGGCATCTTCAGCTTTGCGGTGGAATGGAAAATGCTGAAGGAGAACCCCGCCCACGGCATTAAGCGGTTCAAGGATAGGAAGTGCGAACGCTTCCTTTCCCCCGAAGAGCTGAAACGGCTAGGGAAAACGCTTCTTGAGGCAGAGAACGAAGGCGAAAATCCCGTGGCCATCGCCGCCATACGCGCCCTTCTCTTCTCCGGCTGCCGTAAAAGCGAGATTCTGACCCTGAAAAAACATGAAATCGACACCCTCAACGGCTGCCTGCGACTGGGAGACTCCAAAACCGGACAAAAGGTTGTTCCACTTGGTTCTCCCGCCCTTCAAGCCATTACCGACGCCAGCGAACGTTTTGGCAAACTGGAAGAGAATAAGGGTAACCCCTATGTCTTTCCTGGGCGTGTTCCTGGCTCTCATATTGTTGGCGTGCCAAAGGTATGGGAACGCATCCGGGCAAAAGCCGAACTACATGACGTGCGCCTTCATGATCTTCGGCATTCCTTCGCCAGCGTCGGGGCGGCCTCTGGCCTGGGATTGGTAATCATCGGCAGCTTGCTAGGTCACCGCAACTCGTCCACAACGCTGCGCTACAGCCATATCGGGAACGATCCCTTACGAAATGCGGCAGACAGTATTGCCAAGCAGATTGCCGACAGCTTGAATTCAACTGAAGAGGTTGCAACCGCCGAAGTCATTTCCATAGCAAACAACAAATAGGCCCGACATGACAAAGCGGAGTATTAAAGATTTTAAGCCAGTTGGGTTTAAGGACGGGCCTTTTTACAATGATGAGGATGTTTCTAAAATCATTGAGGCCGCAGGAGGCCTTCCCACTAAAAAAGTCCGGCTTCTAGTACCATCGCCCAAAAAAGACACTGGTGAATACATGCTGGTTGATAGTCGGCGGGCTCTCTGGGAAAAGCTTGAAAACGCAGCTCGCTGGTGGGACGTTGAAAGACAATATCAACCGTCCCCTACCCCCCTACAGCTACAGAAGGTCTATGCCCAAATACAAAGACAGACAGCCGCCTTACTGAAAACTCTATACTTGGATGAGGTGAAAGAGGGCCAAGATATACTGGCCGCTTTGCCAGAATCCTTGAAACATGGAGGGTTTTTAATACCAGCGGGTCGTGAAGCGGAACAAAAGGGTGGATTTCCTCTTTTTACCAATGATGGCCTTATCGAGGACACGATTATCAGCATTTATCGTCTTCAGCGCTGGGCTAAAGAGTTGGAAATACGCAAGGTTTGCGAACAGAAAAACTATAAAGAACCTAAACGCGCTCCTGATGCCGCTTTGGAACGACTTTTTCAGCTGTTACTCGGCACCTGGTACGATGTATTTCAGAAATCGCCAGGAACTTCAGTAGACGGAGCTGATGGTACAGCCACCGGCCCTTTGATTCGATTTGTCATGGCCTGCCTTGCTCCACTCCAACTAGATTACCTCACAGCCGAAGCAATCAGGGATCGCATACGTAGAAAAACTGGGCGACGTAAGAGCAAGTCACAACAGCCACCTCTTGATAGTTAAGCGGGGCATCACCTATAATACTCTCTTTTTGCCACTAATACTGCTTTCAGCTCACCTTCTGGAACTAAGTTTACTCTGTAAAACCAATGTTCTCTAGAGGTTCCTTTTGTATATCCATATTGGCATAAATAATAATATCCTGAAGGATCAGCATGTATGGAAATACCTCCGCTTGGAGTTTGTTCAGCATCCCTTCGGAAACTTAATTCACATGCTTTCTTTGCATAATTCCAACTCAATACTCCCTCGGCATAACTAACTTTACCTGTAAAATTTCGACCATCCTCTGTCTCCACCTCACCCGTAAAAGGAAATCTTGCCTTGTAAAAAGCATAAATTTTATCGTTTTTTAGGCGGAAGTTTTGGTCGGCAAAGAATTTCCCTTCATAAGAGGCCGTACCTCCCGCCGCGGCCGGCGGAACTCCCAATGATTCCAGTATATATCCTTGAACAAATCCAGATTTTTTCTGCGGAAATT
Source organism: Alphaproteobacteria bacterium (assembly GCA_017302755.1). GTDB lineage: Bacteria > Pseudomonadota > Alphaproteobacteria > Rickettsiales > JAFLCR01 > JAFLCR01. Next base: position 2,874 of record JAFLCR010000083.1, on the reverse strand, counting down.
CATTGAGTGCTAGAAGCTTACCTTCCTGAGTATATAAAAAATAAATGTAATATGGAGTGATGCTGACATCACCCATAGACTTTGTCCCTTTAAGGCTAACACCTTAGAAAATTTTAATCCCGTGTTTCAAAAAATGCTCGAAGCTCTATTTATTGAGCGCATGGAAGGTAACGAAGAAATTTTTGTAAAACTGATGAATGATGACCAATTTCGTGACATAGCAGCGGGTTATTTAGTCAAAGAGGTGTACCATCGTATCAGGAATAGGGGCTAAGGCTTAGGCCAGTGGCAATTTCTTAGGTCCTAACTGTCGTCTTTAGATCAGCCTGTTTGAGTCTTAGGTTATCTAGGCTCCGTCCGCGCCACTCATCCACGTCGAGGACATTGCGGTGTTCCCGTTAATACGGGGAGGTGAACGCTTAATAGCAAGCCACACTTCAGGCTAATTTTTGAGTACTGCGAGTTTTTGTCACTTGCTTCCGCCATGCTTCCGCAAGCAATTTTCCGGCCAATAAATCAGAAAAATATCTATATAAATCTGGTGGGTGATACAAGACTCGAACTTGTGACCTCTGCCGTGTGAAGGCAGCGCTCTAACCAACTGAGCTAATCACCCCAAAGCCAAAAGCGGGTTGGTTCTAGCCCGTTTGGCCGGGGTTGTAAAGGGGTGGATTTTTGCTGTTTTTAGGCTGCTTTGCGGGCCGCTTGGGCCATATTCAGCACCTTTTCCACCACGCGCTCAATGCCTTTGGCGATGGAAGCCAGCCTGTCATTGCGCATATAGGCAGAGCACGTGACTATGCGATTCTTTTCATCCGATACGCAGGCATCGGAAGGGGCGGATTGGTGCGTGCCGCCCAGGGCTTGAATGGCATCCGCCGTGGCTTTATCTTCTCCGATCGTCACCAACGGTTTGCAGATTTGGCCGACCGCCGCGGTCAGCACGGCGGGAGCAATGCAGATCGCGCCAATCGGCTTTTTCTGCTCGAGAAAAGCTTCGATCAGTGCTTTGAATTCTGGCAGCACCGTCGCTTTCGGGCCTGTAAATGCGAGGTCGGAGAGGTTTTTGGCCACGCCAAAGCCTCCGGGAATGATCAAGGCATCAAAATCATCGGCTTTTGCTTCGGAAAGAGGCTTGATGTTGCCGCGCGCAATACGGGCAGCCTCGGCCAGTACATTCCGCTGCTCCACAGCTTCTTCGCCGGTCAGATGGTTTACCACATGCTTCTGCGGCACATCCGGTGCAAAACATTGCACTTCCGCACCGCGCTGATCCAAATACAACAGCGTCAGCACCGATTCGCGGATTTCGGCGCCATCAAGATGGCCACATCCGGAAAGCACTACGGCGACGTTTGTCATGGAATCCTCCGCTCTGATACGCCATTCAGTTGGTTATACAGAATCGTAGCTTTTTCTGCATAAAAAATCCCGGCTATTCGCTGGAGAACACAATCCCTTGAGCTAACAAAACTTTACTGCCGTAATTCTGTGTACTCGTGGTTTGCCGGACGTAGTTTTTCCATGAATCCGAACCGGATTCGCGGCCCCAACCGGTATCGAAATTGCCGCCGAACGCGCCGCCAATTTCAGCGCCGCTGGTGCCGAGATTCACATTCGCCAGCCCGCATTTGCTTGCGTGAACGAAGCGGTTTGCCTCTCCCATGTCCTGGGTAAAAATGCTGGAGGACAACCCCTGCGGCACAGCATTGTTCATGGCGATGGCTTCCTCGATCGTTTCGTAGGTCATCGCATAAAGAATGGGCGCGAATGTCTCCTCATGCACAATGGACGTTTGCGCTGGCATGCGGACGATGGCAGGCGTTGCATACCATGCGTTTGGATAAGTTTCAGCCAGGGCGCGGCCACCACCAAACAGCACCTCTCCTCCCTCCTGCTTCGCTTTTTCGAGGGCTTTTTGCATGGCATCAAAAGCGGTGCGGTCGATCAGCGGGCCGACGAGCGTATCCTTGTGCGCGGGATCGCCGATCTGCTGCGGAAAACGCGACTGATAAGCCTTCACCAAGGCTTTCAGCACCGCATCTGCCCGATCTTTATGCACGATGAGCCTTCTCAGCGTGGTGCAGCGCTGTCCCGCCGTGCCGACCGCGCCAAAGAGAATCGCCGGAAGCGCGGCATCGAGATTGGCGCTGGGAGTCACAATGCTGGCGTTGTTGCCACCAAGCTCCAGCAGAACGCGTGCCATGCGCGCCGCGGCAAGCTGGCCGACGCGTTTTCCCATCCGCACGCTTCCCGTCGCACTGATCAGCGGCACGCGCGTATCTGTCACCAGCGCCTCGCTCACCGTAGCATCACCCAGAATGACCTGGGACAGATGCGCCGGCACCTCTACGCCGGTCTCCCTGGTGAAACGCGCGCAGGCTTTCTCAAACAGCGCCTGGGTGGCAAGCGCGGTGAGCGGTGTTTTTTCGGAGGGTTTCCACAGCAGGCTGTCGCCGCAGACCAGCGCCAGCGCCGCGTTCCATGCCCACACCGCGACGGGAAAATTGAACGCAGTGATGATGCCCACCGGCCCTAGCGGCAGGTAATATTCGAGAATCTGATGATCCGGCCGTTCCGACGGCATGGTTTTGCCGTAGAGTTGGCGGGCCTGGCCAAGGGCGAAATCGCAGATGTCGATCATCTCCTGCACCTCGCCCAGGCCTTCCTGAAGGATTTTGCCGTTCTCGAGCGTCACCAACTCGGCCAAGGGGTGTTTGTATTCGCGCAGGGTTTCGCCAAGCAGGCGCACCAATTCGCCGCGCTTGGGGGCAGGCACGGCCTCCCATGCTTCAAACGCCCTCACGCTTTCAGCAATTTTTTGTCCCACAGTTGCGGCGGTATCCGCTTTCAAAGCAGCCAATGCCGCCCCGT
>JAFLCR010000082.1 GCA_017302755.1 Alphaproteobacteria bacterium | reverse complement strand
GAGCGTCTGCGCGAGCAGCGTCTTGCCGCAACCCGTGGGGCCGATCAGCAGGATGTTGGATTTCGCGATTTCGATATCGCCCTTCTTGTCAGCATGGGCGATGCGCTTATAGTGGTTGTGCACCGCTACGGAGAGCACTTTCTTCGCCTGGTCCTGGCCGATCACATACTCGTCGAGCACGGAGCGGATATCCTTCGGCTTGGGCACACCCTCGCCACCGCGAGCCAGGGACGTCTTCGTCTCCTCGCGGATAATATCCATGCACAGCTCAACGCACTCGTCGCAGATGAACACGGTCGGGCCGGCGATGAGCTTGCGGACTTCGTGCTGGCTTTTGCCGCAGAACGAGCAGTAGAGCGTATTCTTAGAGTCGCGGCTGGTCGATTTACTCATAGTCTTTCCTAATAGCCCCAGCAAAAAATCTTAGTGATTAAAAATCAATATGATCCTTTGCCTATGCCTGCATTGTAGAGGGTCGATTCTTAGCAAACCATTAAGCTGGAGCGTCTGTTCGAGTTTCCACCACATGATCGATCAAACCAAAATCCTTGGCGGCATCGGCGGTCATGAAGTTGTCGCGCTCCATATTCTTCTCGATATGCGAAAGTTTCTGTCCCGTATGCTTCACATATATTTGGTTCAGGCGCGCTTTCAAGGCCAGGATCTCTTTGGCGTGAATTTCGATATCCGTCGCCTGGCCCTGGAACCCGCCGGAAGGCTGGTGGATCATGATGCGCGAATTAGGAAGGCTGTAACGCTTGCCGGCGGCGCCGGCCGCGAGCAGCAGAGACCCCATCGAAGCCGCCTGGCCGATGCACAACGTCGCCACCTGAGGACGGATGTACTGCATGGTATCATAAATAGAGAGACCGGACGTCACCACGCCACCGGGCGAGTTGATGTACATCGAAATGTCCTTATCAGGATTCTCGGCTTCAAGGAAGAGAAGCTGAGCCACAATGAGCGTCGCCATCATGTCGTTCACCGGACCAACGACGAAGATGATGCGCTCCTTCAACAGACGCGAATAAATGTCGAAAGCGCGTTCGCCGCGACTGGTCTGCTCGACCACCATCGGCACGAGGTTCATTGCAGTATCGATAATGTCGCTCATAGTTTCCCCTGACTGGCTTATTCTTTATCGGTTTTTTTCTTGGCAGCCGCTTTTTTCTTCGGCTTGGCCTCTTCATGGTCATGATTGCAGTTTTCATCATGCACGTGATCGTGCTCATGATGATGGCCGCAATTTTCATCGTGCACATGGCCCTCTTGCTGCTGCTCCTCGAGCGCGCCGGTAAGCTCTTCCTTGGTGACGGATTTTTCTTTCATCTTCACCTTGGAAAGCACGAAATCCACCACCTTGTCTTCAAAAAGCGGCCCGCGCAGCGCCTCGGCTTGCTCCGGGTGCTTCTGGTAGAATTCGAACACTTTGCGTTCCTGACCCGGGAACATCATGGCTTGCTTGAAGATGGCTTTGCGCATCTCTTCCTGCGACACCTTGACTTCGGCACGGTGGCCAACTTCGGAGAGCAGGATACCAAGCCGCACGCGGCGCTCGCAGATGCGGATGTATTCGTCTCGAAGCTCGGCATCGGGGCGCTGAAGCGAAGCGTCACCGCGGGCTTTCGCCTGCTGAAGCTTCTGCCAGATTTCCTCGAACTCGCCGTCGAGCATGCCCTGGGGCACGCGGAATTTCACTTTCTCGTCAAGCACGTCGAACAGCCTCTTTTTCAGAAGCGAGCGTGTCATGCCGCCGAAATCCTCCTCGATATGCTGACGCACTTTTTTCTTGAGATCATCCAGACCTTCGAAGCCCAGGCTCTTGGCAAATTCATCGTCCACCTTCACGTCTTCCGCGACAGAGACGCTTTTCACCATCACCGCAAATTCCGCCGGCTTGTCCGCGAGCTCCTTTTTCAAATAGGCTTTTGGGAAGGTCGCTTTCACGGTGAGCGAATCGCCTTCTTTTGCGCCAATCAGCTGATCCTCAAACCCGGCGATGAGCTGGCCGGAACCAATTTCAATTTCGAAATTCTCCGCCGTGCCGCCTTCAAAAAGCACGCCATCAACGCTCCCCTTGAAGTCCATGATCACGAGATCGCCCTTGCGCGCCTTGTGCGACGGGGCAGCAGGAGTGAACTTCTTGCGTGAGCGGATAATATTGGTGATGCCCTCGTCCACGTCCGCCTCGCTGACGGCGTATACCGGCTTCTCCAGGGTGATGGAGGCGAAATCAACCTGCGGCACTTCCGGAAGAACTTCCGCCTTGATGGTGTATTCAAGGCCTTTGCCCGCATCGAAGGACACAATGTCCACCTTCGGCGGTAAAGCGGCTTTCAAACCTTTTTTCTCCAGCACTTCGCGCGCACCGGATTGAAGCACTTCTTCCAGCACTTCGGTGGTCGCGCCCTTGCCGTATTTCTGGCGCACGAGTTTCACCGGCACGTGCCCGGCGCGGAAACCCGGGAACTTCACCTTGCCGGCGATTTCCTCAAGCTTTTCGTCAATCTTCTTCTCGATGTCGCTGTAAGCAACAAAGATATGAAATTCCTTTTGCAGCCCTTCGGCGCTGATTTCTTTGATTTCCATGAGATGAATAAATGTAAGTTAGGGTTCGCAATGGGCGCAGAAAAGCACAGTTGTTTGGCGTCGGCAAGGATTTCCTAATACAGATTTTCGGTGGATTCTTGCCGAATGTTAATTTTTATAGTTCTGAAAAACCCCGAAGATGCGGCCCAGAAGCGCGGCATTACGGGCATCAAGCGTTTCCCGGCTTGCTCCGGTGCCCATATGATCGGACTCCGCCCAGTGCAGATATGCCAAAATATCATCCCTCGTTTTTCCGTCCCACAGCATGGTGCAGACCCCGCCCGCATAGCTGCGGTATTCATCCCTGGCCTCAGGCGCGTCATTGACGCCGATGGGATCCCATTCCTCCCACAAAAGCCGATCGATCTCGGTGCGCAAGGCGCGGTGTTTTTGCTTATCGATCATGCATACCTTCAAGGAATGGTGCGGATGGAGGGACTTGAACCCCCACGCCTCGCGGCGCCAGAACCTAAATCTGGTGCGTCTGCCAATTTCGCCACATCCGCAAGATCAGAGGCAGTGTCTTACCACCAACCGCCTTTGTTGTCGTCATCGGAATTGCCCCACCAGTTTCCACCACCGCCCGTGCGGTTGCCGTAGATGTCGGTGCCGCCGGATGCGCCGCCGCCCCACGGGCTTCCGGCGCCGTCGGACTTGGAATAGCGGGCGATCATATTGCTGATCCGGGCATCCAGGTTGGCGGAGTTTGGGTCGTATTTTCCGAGATTCATGCCCGTCGGGCTTTTGATGTTGCCGTTTTTATCCACTTTCATCACGACCTGCCCCTTGGAGTCGTAGATATTGCCGCGTGAATCGATGCGTCCGCCCGAACCTCCGGTGAATTGACGCGCCTTGATTTCCACCTGCTGTTTCTTCGCGAGTTCCTTTTTTGCCTTTTTCTCCGCCTTGGCAATCATCTGTTCGACAGCGGCCTTGAAGGATGCCGATTTGCTTTCGGCAGACGCGCGCATCAATTCACTTTTTTTGGCTTCAAGCTTTTCCTTGATGATGGTCGCATGGTCCATCTTATCCGTGGTTTTTGCCTGCTTGCCGCTCTTGGCGGCCATCAGCTTTTCCATCATCATCTTCTTGGTGTCGGCAGTGGAACCGCCGGAGCCGGAAAACCCCATCCGGCTCATGCCACCCGCCCCACCTTTCTTGCCGCCAAAAAATCCACGCATTTCAGCCTCCTGATAATTCTTTATTATAGCGCGGGAAGGGTTATGGAGTCATTAATTATCATGGGAATACGGCATTACTGCTTGTCAAGCTGGTGGCGGAGACTACTATGGGAGGGCTATGTCGTTACTTTCTCCCGAGCCGCCTCCCATGCGCAAATCGATCATTATTCTAGGGTTTACCTTTCTCTGCGCCGGACTCATTTATTTCGATATCGGCAGCTTTTTTTCCTCCCCGCCGCCGAAGCCCGTTTTTAACCAACGCTTGGAAATACGCAGCGGCGAAACGATCTGTGCTTTTACCGTGGCGCTGGCCGATACGCCCGAACAACGCTCCCGGGGGCTGATGCATACCCAGCTTCTGCCGAGCGATCACGGCATGTTGTTCGATTTCGGTGCAAACAGTCTCAGCGCCATGTGGATGAAAAACACACCGTTGTCGCTTGACATCATTTTCATCGACAAACAGGGGGTGGTGCAACACGTCGTACCAAACGCCATCCCAAATTCCACAACGCCAATTTCCGCGCCCGGGCCCGTGCGGGCGGCACTGGAAGTGAATGCGGGCACGGCCGCGCGCTGCGGCATCGTCCAGGGCAGCGCGGCGGCGCACCCCCTTTTCGGAAAACCCTGATGAGCATGCGCCTGGCATGCCTCATGGCCCTGATGCTTTGCGCGGCGCTGCCAGCCGCTCTGAACGCGGCGGAAAACGGTGCAGGCATGATCTACCGCCGCCTGACGGTGGATATTCTTGCGCCTAACACTCCCGCTCCCGCGCCATCGGATACGCCTTGGCTTACGGATCCCGCCACCCCCAAGCGCCTGACGCTGGCCGCCACCATACGCGACCCGAAACCTTTGGCGGATGCGGGATGGAGCGAGCTGAACCCTTTTGCCAAAACCCAGGCGCTGATCCTGCCCTATGACGGCACGGCGCCCGTCACCCTGCGCATGCGCGGAAATTTCCCTGAATCCGACGCGCTTGCCATAGACACTTCCGGCACCGTCATCCGCATTTACCGCAAGGTGCTCTTCAGCGCTTCTTATGTGGAAACAGACATTCCCGTTGCCGCGCTGATGCTGCTGCCCGCCGGCGCGGTTGCCAGCACCGGCATCGCCATGGGCGACCGGGTGCAGGGACCGGGGCTTTCGTTCAAACGCGGCAAAAGCCTGGTGATTCAACCCACCACTTCCGGCCTGGCGATCCAGCCGCCGCCGAGCACCCTGCTGCCCCGGTAAGCGACACAGGCCTGGCCCGCCGCGATGCCCGCCACCGGCTCGTGCAGCCGCACCCTGGCGCCGCCTTTCCCATTGCCCAAAACCATCGCCGCGACTGGCGCCTGCGCCGAGCGCAGCTTGACCATCGCCTCCACCCCTTCGGGCGGCAGATCGGCATCGAGCCAGTTGATGTCGTGAACCGTCAGCTCGTTCCTGAGCAGCGCCTCTTTTGGGCCAACAATCACGCGCCGCGCCTCCGGCTCAATGCGCAGCACGTAAAGCGGATCGTTCTGATCGCCCGGCAGGCTTACGCCCAGCCCCTTGCGCTGGCCGACCGTGTAATGGATCACGCCCTTATGGGCGCCGAGCACGCGGCCGTCTGCATGGACAATCTCTCCGGGATCCGCCGCGCCGGGCTTCAGGCGCTCGATCACGGACGCGTAATCGCCATTTGGCACGAAGCAAATATCCTGGCTATCGGGCTTGTCGGCCACGGGGATGCCGTATTTCTGCGCCAGCGCGCGGGTTTCCTCCTTCTTCAGCCCGCCTAGCGGGAAACGCAGGAAATCGAGCTGTTCGCGCGTGGTGGCGAACAGAAAATAGCTCTGGTCCTTGCTGGGATCGATGCCTTGGTGCATCTCCGCGCCGCCCGCGCCTTCAATGCGGCGGACGTAATGGCCGGTTGCCATCCATTCTGCGCCAAGTTCACGCGCGGTTTTGAGTAGATCATGGAATTTGACGGTCTGGTTGCAGCGCACGCAGGGAATGGGCGTTTCACCGGCAAGGTAGCTTTTGACAAAATCATCCATCACCGATTCCTTGAACCGGCTTTCGTAATTCAGCACGTAATGCGGAATGTTAAGCCTCTCCGCGACACTCTTCGCATCGTAAATATCTTGCCCGGCGCAGCAGGCGCCCTTTTTCTTCAGCGCTTGGCCGTGATCGTAAAGCTGGAGCGTGATACCGACGACGTCGTACCCCTCTTCCACCAGCATCGCGGCCACCGTGGACGAGTCTACCCCGCCTGACATGGCGACGACCACGCGCTTGCCCTTTGGTTTTGAATTTCCAGTCATGGCTGTTATATAATGGCTTTTCCCGGCGTACGCAGCCGTAGAATTATGACATTTTTCCTGCATATACGGGGTTTCAGGAGGTTTTATGCGCTTTTTCTTTCTACTGGCCGCCTTTCTGACTCTTACCTCCGCCGCTCATGCCGCCTGCATCCCGAGCGGCTGCAGCGGCCAGCTTTGCGTTTCAGACAAGGACGGGGACGGTGGCGGCGTGGTCAGCACCTGCGAGTGGCGGGATGAGTATGGTTGCTATCAGAAGTTCGGCGAATGCACGTTGCAGAAGGACGGAAAATGCGGCTGGAAACCGACGGCGAAACTCAAGGAATGCCTGAAAAACCCGGCGAAGTTCTCGCAGCGGTAATCAATCGAAAATCTTATAGTTCGTGGTGCCCATCAGGTAATCGATGGTCTTGCCATCCCCACTGAACGGAACGATCAAGCTGCGATAGCGCACTTCTTTGTTTTCCAAGAAAAATTCGGATGATTCGGACACCGGCGCGCGGCGCTCCACCACTTTGGGATAAAAGCCCAGCGTGTTTTCCAGCTTGGTATCTTGCTCCATCGCGTGGCGGAGCAGCTCATCCGTATGGTTGGCCTCAAAGATGTTCACCAGCTCGGGACCGAAATAGTGGAACCTGGCTTCGTCCAGACCCTTGGAAATATCGATGACAAAGGAAAAATGCCAGATTTCCGTAATCTCGTCGACATTCACGTCACCCAATGAAGGCATTTCGCGATCGGCACGGATGCGGTTCCAGTAGGACAGCAGGCGGAATGTAATTCGGCGTTCCTGGCCTGTTGTTTTTAGCGGCTCCTGAGAAATGACCGGCTCCATGGAAAAACGGTTGTCTGCCCGAAGTTTGGGCAATCAAGGTAAAGAAAAAGCTAAAAAACCGCACTGTAGCGCATTATTCCCCGATAATTTTGACCAGCACCCGCTTCTTCCGGTTGCCGTCGAATTCCCCATAGAAAATCTGCTCCCAGGTGCCGAAATCAAGCTTTCCGCCGGTGATGGCCACCACCACTTCCCGGCCCATGACCTGGCGCTTGATGTGGGCATCGGCGTTGTCCTCACCCGTGTCATTATGGCGATACTGGGAGGTGGGGGCATGCGGGGCCAACGCCTCCAGCCATTTGGCATAATCGTGATGCAGGCCGCGCTCGTCATCGTTGATGAAGACCGAGGCAGTAATGTGCATGGCATTCACCAGCGCCAGCCCTTCCTTCACGCCGCTTTCCGAAACCGCCGCCTGCACCTCGGGCGTGATGTTCACGAATGCCATGCGCGCCGGCACGTTCATCCAGATTTCCTTGCGGTGGGATTTCACTCCACATCCTCCACCACCACCTTCGTGCCCGCGATGCGGGCCGCGAGCGCGGCGGACATGAATTTGTCCAAGTCACCATCGAGCACGCCCTGGCTGTTGCTGGTTTCCACGCCGGTGCGCAGATCCTTCACCATCTGGTAGGGGTGCAATACGTAAGAGCGAATCTGGTGGCCCCAGCCGATGTCACTTTTCGTTGCATTGACGGCGTTGGCTGCCTCCTCGCGTTTTTTCAGCTCGGCTTCGTACATGCGAGCTCTTAGCATGTTCATCGCGGCGGCGCGGTTCTTATGCTGCGAACGGTCATTCTGGCAAGCCACCACGATGCCGCTCGGGATATGGGTGATGCGGATCGCCGATTCGGTCTTGTTGACGTGCTGGCCGCCGGCGCCGGAGGCTCTATAGGTGTCGATCTTTAGGTCTTTTTCGTTGATCTCAACCTCGATGGTGTCGTCCACCTCCGGGTACACCCAGGCGCTAGAGAAGCTTGTGTGGCGGCGCGCGTTGCTATCGAACGGCGAGATGCGCACCAGCCGGTGCACGCCGGATTCAGTCTTCAGCCAGCCATACGCGTTATGCCCGCTTATCTTGATGGTGCAGGACTTGATGCCCGCTTCTTCCCCCGCCGTCTCTTCGAGGTATTCGGTTTTGAAACCATGTTTTTCGGCCCAGCGCAGATACATTCGGGAAAGCATCAAGGCCCAGTCCTGGCTCTCCGTGCCTCCGGCACCGGAATGAATTTCGAGGAAGCAGTTATTCGCATCCGCCTCGCCGGAAAGCAGGCTTTCGATCTCAAGGGTGGACACTTGCTCCTGCACATCGCGCAGCTCTTTCTCAGCCTCGCTGACCATCGCGTTATCGCCTTCGGCATCGGCCAGCTCAGCGAGATCCTTCGCGTCCTTGAAACGGCGCTCCAGCGCGCGGCAGCCTTCGATGGCGTTTTCCAAATGGGTGCGCTCGCGCAGCAGCTTCTGAGCCTTGGCGGGATCGTTCCACAGATCAGGGTTTTCGGCGAGCGCGTTCAGCTCTTCGAGGCGGCGGACAGCGTTGTCCCAGTCAAAGATACCTCCTCAGCAGTGCCTGCGACTGCTCAATGGCGGCGATAAGATGGAGAATTTCGGCTTTCATGGGTTTCCCGCTCCAGTGAAGGGCAGATCCATAGCAAGCGGGAGCGGATCAGTAAAGCCCGCCCGTGCCGGAAGGCACATCCACAACCTGCCCCTTGCTGCGGGTGACCGGGCCGCGCCACTGTCCGGGGACACCCCCGCCTTCCGGAAGCGGCAGGGCGGTGCCCGCATTGTCCTGCGGCAGGGGCGGCGGCGCTGCGTTTTCACCCCCGCCGATGGGCAGGTTCAAGGCAGCGCTTTCATCTAGCGCGCCCAATGGGGCAGCCCCTTCTTCGCCGCCTGTCGCCTCCCCGGTAGCGGCCGTGTCGAAATTGGTCGCGCGGAATGCTTCCATGATGATATGCTTGCCGTCCGGCTGGCCGGAGGTTGCCTGGCCGCTTTCGTAATCGACCTTCACCAACTGCACTTCCGGCGGCACACGGAACGGCACGGGCGGCGTATCCTTGAGCGCGTCCTTCATGAAGCTCACGAAGGCAGGCAGCGCCACGCTGGCGCCGGTTTCCTTAGGGCCTAACGTCTTGGGCTTGTCGAAGCCCACATACACGCCGCAGACAAGGTTCGGCGAAAAGCCGATGAACCAGGTGTCGTTACTGTCATTGGTCGTACCGGTCTTTCCGGCGATGGGACGCTCAAGCACTTTCGCGCGCGTGCCCGTGCCGCGCTGCACGGCGCCTTCGAGAATCGATGTCATCTGGTAAGCCACCGCGCTGTCCAGCACCTGCTCGCGCAGGTCAGGCGGAATCGGCGGCGAGCTGGCCGAAGCGTCGGTGACGGAAGCGAAGGTGCAACCATCGCAGGGGCGCGCATCGCGGGCATAGACCGTTTTCCCGTTCTTATCCTGGATGCGCTCGATCAGCGCC
>JAFLCR010000081.1 GCA_017302755.1 Alphaproteobacteria bacterium | reverse complement strand
GGTACTCATGAACCTCGGCGGGCCTGACAGCCTGGATGCGGTGCAGCCGTTTCTGTTCAACCTCTTTTCCGATCCTGCGATTTTCAGATTGCCTAATCCGTTCCGATGGCTCCTGGCAAAGCTGGTTTCCCGCAAGCGTGCTCATGAAGCCACGCAGATCTACGCTACGCTAGGCGGCAGATCTCCCATTGTTCCGCAGACAGAAGCACAGGCAAAGGCGCTCGATGAGGCGTTGGCGGATTGCGGCGAATTCAAAAGCTTTATCGCCATGCGTTACTGGCATCCCATGACGGCGGAAACGGTGGGAAAAGTGAAATCATGGGGCGCGGACAGAGTCATTCTCCTTCCTCTCTATCCACAGTTCTCAACCACCACCACGGCCTCTTCCATCAAGGCATGGCGTGAGGAAGCGAAACGCCAGGGGCTTACCGCGGATACGCAGGCATATTGCTGCTATCCAGAGAAATCCGGATTTGTGAAAGCGTACGCTCGGTTGATTGAAGAAACTCTCGGAAAAACCACCCAACCACCGCGCCTGCTCTTCTCGGCGCACGGCCTTCCGGAAAATGTGGTGAAGCAGGGAGATCCGTATCAGTACCAGGTGGAACAGACCGTCAGTGCGATCCTGAAAGAATTACAAAAAGAGATGGAGGCGGTCATCTGCTACCAAAGCCGGGTGGGGCCACTTACATGGATTGGTCCTTCAACGGAAGAAGAGATCGTGCGTGCAGGCAAGGAAGGGAAAGCCGTGGCGATCGTGCCGGTGGCTTTTGTTTCGGAACATTCCGAAACCCTCTACGAGCTTGATATTCAGTACCGGGAACTTGCGCAAAAGAGCGGCGTCCCTGAATTTACCCGCATTCCGGCTGTCACCACACACCCGCTTTTCATTCAGGCGTTGAAGGAACTTTGCCTGGAGAAAACGGACCAGGAGGTTACGGGCGCGGGAGGAAAAAGGCTTTGTCCTGAGCGCTACGGTTGCTGCCCGTGCCGCATCGGGGCTTGAGGGGGATCGGGAACTGCCCTAGCATGACTTGATGGAACTTTACGCAACCTTACGAGCGCTGCATCTCATCGCCGTCATTTCATGGATGGCGGCACTGCTTTATCTGCCGAGATTGTTTGTCTACCACGCAGGCGTGACGGCAGGCAGTGAGGCATGCAACATGCTAAAAATCATGGAACAGCGCCTGATGCGCATCATCGCCACGCCGGCGATGCTGGCGACCTGGTTTCTTGGGTTGTGGCTGATTTCTTACCAGGACATCGTCACCAGCGGATGGCTCCATATTAAGTTGCTGTTAGTATTATTACTTTCTGGGTTTCATGGCGCATGCGCCGTATGGATGAAAACTTTCGCCCGTCATCAGAACATCCGCCCGCCCAGATTTTACCGCATCGTGAACGAAGTGCCGACGCTGCTGATGGTAGCCATTGTTTTTCTAGTGATTCTGAAGCCATTCTGAGAGGATATTGACGCAATCCTTCATTCACGCTATAAAATTCCATCTTTTTCACGTTTCCGTGCAGGGAAACGCTCCCCAGATACTGTGATATTCCAAGGCTCTAGAACAAGCCATCTCCACTTTTAACGTCCAGACACATCTCCACCCATGAAATTACACGACCTGAAACGCCAGTCCGCGGACGAGCTGTTTGCCATTGCTGAAACCATGGGCATTGAAAATGCCAGCAATCTGCTCAAGCAGGAATTGATATTCGCCATCCTGAAAGCCACGGCGGATAAGGACGAGGAAATTTTTGGCGAAGGCGTGCTGGAGATTCTGCAGGACGGATTCGGGTTTCTGCGCTCTCCCGAAGCGAATTATCTTCCCGGCCCGGACGACATTTACATAGCTCCCAGCTTTGTGCGTAAGCACGGGCTTCGTACCGGCGATACGCTGGAGGGTGAGATCCGCGCGCCGCGCGACGGCGAACGTTATTTCGCCCTGCACCGCATCACGCAGATCAATTTCGACGATCCGGAAAGCACTAAGAAGCGTGTCAATTTTGACAACCTGACCCCGCTTTATCCCGATGTGCGCCTGAAACTCGACATGGATACGGTGAAGGGCAAGAACGAGAATTACTCCACCCGCGTGATCGAATTGGTGTCGCCGCTAGGCAAGGGCCAGCGCGCGCTGATCGTCGCGCCGCCGCGCACCGGCAAGACGATGCTGATGCAATCGGTTGCCCACGCGATCACGGCGAATAACCCCGAAGTCTACCTTATCGTGCTGCTCATCGACGAGCGTCCGGAAGAAGTAACGGATATGCAGCGTTCGGTGAAAGGCGAAGTGGTTTCCTCCACCTTCGACGAACCGGCGCACCGCCATGTGCAGCTTGCTGAAATGGTGATCGAAAAAGCCAAACGCTTGGTGGAGCACAAGAAGGATGTTGTCATTCTGCTCGACTCTATCACCCGCCTGGCCCGCGCCTATAACACCGTGGTTCCCTCCTCCGGCAAGGTGTTGACTGGCGGCGTGGATGCCAATGCGCTCCAGCGTCCCAAGCGCTTCTTCGGTGCGGCGCGTAATATCGAACACGGCGGTTCGCTCTCGATCATCGCCACGGCGCTGATCGACACCGGCAGCCGCATGGACGAAGTGATCTTTGAAGAATTCAAAGGCACCGGTAACTCGGAAATCGTACTCGACCGCAAACTGGCGGATAAGCGCACCTTCCCGGCGATCGACATTCTCAAATCCGGCACCCGCAAGGAAGAGCTGCTGGTGGAAAAGAACAACCTCACCAAGATGTGGGTCATGCGCCGCATCCTGAACCCGATGGGCACGATCGACGCCATGGAATTCCTGCTTGATAAGCTCAAAGCCACCAAAAATAACGGCGAATTCTTCGATACGATGAACGCGAAAGGTTGATGTGCTTTGCTCCAGATAACACGGCTATGGTTTTTTAACCAAACAGGTCGTATAACGCCTTTGATTTGCTATTTACGAGGATTTCAATGACTCATCATCATCGTCCCAAAATCGCCCTGGTCGGCGGTGGCATGATCGGCGGAACGCTGGCTCATCTGGTGGGATTAAAAGAGCTTGGCGATATCGTCATGTTCGATGTGGTGGAAGGTCTGCCCCAAGGCAAGACGCTAGACATCATCGAATCCTCACCTGTGGAAGGCTTCGACGCCTCGGTGAAGGGCACGAATGATTATAAGGATATCGCAGGCGCGGACGTGGTGATCGTCACCGCCGGCATTCCCCGCAAGCCCGGCATGAGCCGCGACGATCTCATCGCCACCAACGCGGGCATCATCAAGACCGTGGGCGAGAACATCAAAAAGCATTGCCCGGAGGCGTTCGTGATCGTCATTACCAACCCGCTCGACGCGATGGTGTGGGTGATGCGCGAAGTTTCCGGCCTGCCGCACCACATGGTGGTGGGCATGGCAGGCGTGCTCGATTCGGCGCGTTTCCGCTATTTTCTGGCCGATGAGTTCAAGGTTTCCGTGGAAGATGTCACGGCCTTTGTGCTTGGCGGCCACGGCGACACGATGGTGCCGCTGGTGCGCTATTCCACCGTGGCGGGCATCCCCCTGCCCGATCTGGTGAAGATGGGCTGGACCACTCAGGAAAAGCTCGACAAGATCGTGCAGCGCACGCGGGACGGCGGCGCGGAGATCGTGGGTCTGCTCAAGACGGGCTCCGCCTTTTATGCTCCTGCTTCCAGCGCCATTGCGATGGCGGAATCCTATCTTAAGGATAAGAAACGCGTGCTTCCCTGCGCGGCGTGGCTCACGGGCCAGTACGGCGTGAAAGACGTCTATGTCGGCGTGCCGGTGGTGATCGGCCATGGCGGCGTGGAAAAGGTGGTGGAAATCTCCCTGACGCCCGAGGAAAAGAAAATGTTCGACGCCTCCGTGGACGCGGTGAAGGGGCTGATTGGCGCAGTGAAGCTATAAGCGATTGTTACGAAATTAGAATTATCATTAAATTAATAATTTTGCATCGCACAGTCCGCTAAAATCCTTTCCGTTAACCATTTTCCGGAAAACCCCCACCGGAATAGTTAACATGCGGGCTTGCATTGCCAGAAATCTGTGCTATAGAAGCGGTGTTTTTCCGGAAGCATTCACCTTTCGTCAATCGAAGCGGATTATCCTGACTTCCTTCATATTTTTCTTTCGCCAACCGCATAAAGGCGCTCCCCATGAATATCCATGAGTATCAGGCCAAGACGATTCTGGCCAAATACGGCATCCCCGTGCCTCGGGGCTTTGTCGCGTATACCGCCAAAGAGGCGTTGGAGAACGCTGAGAAGCTGGGCGGCGGCCTGTGGGTGGTGAAAGCCCAGATCCACGCCGGCGGCCGCGGCAAGGCGGGCGGCGTCAAGCTTGCCAAGACCAAGGACGAGGTGAAGGATTACGCCGCCAAAATGCTCGGCATGACGCTCGTCACCCACCAGACCGGCCCCGCCGGCCAGGAAGTGAAGCGCATTTATATTGAGGAAGGTTCGAGCATCAAGAAGGAGCTGTACCTCTCCGCCGTGCTCGACCGCGTGACCTCGCGCATTACGTTCATCGCCTCCAGCGAGGGTGGCATGGACATTGAGGAAGTCGCGCACAAGAATCCCGACGCCATCAAGAAAGTCACGATCGATCCCGTGACGGGCTATCAGCAATATCATGGCCGCACGATCGCGTTCGGTTTAGGTTTGTCCAACGACATCGGTTCGCAGCTCGTCGATTTCATGGACAAGCTCTATAAAGCGTTTATGGAAACCGACGCCTCGCAGATCGAAATCAACCCGCTCATCATCAACGGTGACGGCAAGCTGGTAGCGCTCGACGCGAAGTTCAACTTCGACGACAACGCGCTTTTCCGCCAGCCCGACGTGTATGCGATGCGCGACGAGGACGAGGAAGACCCGCTCGAGCGCAAGGCGGCGAAGTTCGGCCTTTCCTATGTGAAGATGGACGGCAATATCGGCTGCATGGTGAACGGCGCCGGTCTTGCGATGGCCACGATGGACATCATCAAGCTCTACGGCGGCGAGCCAGCCAACTTCCTCGACGTCGGCGGCGGCGCAAGCAAGGAGAAGGTGATGGAAGCCTTCAAACTCATCATGTCCGACCCCAACGTGGAAGGCATTCTGGTGAACATCTTCGGTGGCATCATGCGCTGCGACATCATCGCCGAGGGCATCATCGCCGCGGCGCGCGAGATCAGCCTCGATGTGCCCCTCGTGGTGCGCCTTGCCGGCACCAATGTGGAGTTGGGCAAGAAAATCCTGGCGTCTTCGGGCCTGGCGATCCAGCCCGCCGACGACCTCGCCGACGCGGCGGACAAGATCGTCCGCGCCGTGGGCAAAAAAGCCGCCGCGTAAGGAGCGAAGCCATGTCGATTATCGTCAACGCCAATACCAAAGTAATTTGTCAAGGCTTCACCGGCCGTGAAGGTACCTACCACTCCGAACAGGCGATCGCTTATGGCACCAAGATGGTGGGCGGCGTCACTCCCGGCAAAGGCGGCAGCAAGCATCTCGACCTGCCCGTGTTCGACACGGTGGAACAGGCGGTGAACGCGACCGGCGCCAATGCCAGCGTGATCTACGTGCCGCCCCGTTTCGCGGCGGACGCGATTCTGGAAGCCATCGCCGCGGAGATCGAACTGGTGGTGTGCATCACTGAAGGCATTCCCGTGCTCGACATGGTGACCGTGAAGCGCGCACTGCAGAATTCCAAGACGCGTCTTGTCGGCCCCAACTGCCCTGGCGTCATCACGCCGGGCGAGTGCAAGATTGGCATTATGCCGGGCCACATCCATCAGCGCGGCAAGATCGGCATTCTCTCCCGCTCCGGCACGCTCACCTATGAAGCGGTGGCGCAGACGACGGCGCAGGGGCTTGGTCAGTCCTCTTGCGTAGGCATCGGCGGCGACCCGGTGAACGGCACGAATTTCGTGGACGTGCTCGAGATGTTCCTCAAGGATCCCGAAACCGAAGCCATCATCATGATCGGTGAAATCGGCGGCAGCGCCGAAGAAGACGCCGCGGCGTTCGTCAAATCGAGCAAGACGAAGAAGCCCATCGTCGGCTTCATCGCGGGCCGCACCGCCCCGCCGGGCCGGCGCATGGGCCATGCGGGCGCTATCGTGTCCGGCGGCTCCGGCGGCGCGGACAGCAAGATCGACGCCATGCGTTCGGCGGGGATTGTCGTGGCCGACAACCCGGCTTATCTCGGCAAAACCATGGCCGATGTGCTTAAAAAGGCCGCTTAGGGAACATCCATGACCGCATCCAGCCTTCCGCAGACGACGCAGCTTTTCGGCGCCAACTCGGTTTTTATCGAAGAGCTTTACGCCCGTTTCCTTGAAAGCCCCGCCTCGGTGGATCCGAGCTGGCAGCAGTTCTTTTCGCAGTTCGGTGATCTGCGCGACCATGTTGAGAAAGAACTGAAAGGCGCGCCGTGGAAGCCGCGTTCCGCTGGCGTGATCGGCAAGATCTCAGAGGAAGAAATTGAAGCACAAAAGAAAGCGGCTTCGATCAAGGATAAGACCAAGCCTGCCGTGACCCAGCCGGCGCTCGACGAAGTCATGATGCGTCAGGCGACGGAGGATTCCGTGCGCGCGCTGATGCTGATTCGCACCTACCGCGTGCGTGGGCATCTGAATGCGAATCTCGACCCTCTGGGTATTACGATTCCCGCGCCGCATCCGGAACTGGACCCCGCGCATTACGGCTTCGCGCCGACCGATCTCGACCGCAAGATTTTCATCGGCGGCGTGCTTGGTTTGCAAACGGCGACCATCCGCGAGATTCTCGCCATTCTCAAGCAGACGTATTGCGGCTCCATCGGCGTGGAGTTCATGCACATCCAGCACCCTGAGGAAAAGGCGTGGATTCAGGAAAAATTCGAATCCACCTTCGGCCAGCCTGGGCTGACGGCGGACGAGAAAAAGGAAATCCTCACCGATCTTATCGAGGTCGAGGCTTTCGAACAGTTCCTGCAGAAGAAATACACCTCCACCAAGCGCTTCTCTGTGCAAGGCGGCGACGCGATGATTCCTTCGCTTGAGGCGATTATCCACCGTTCCTGCCAGCTTGGCGTGGAGGAAATCGTCATCGGCATGCCGCATCGCGGGCGCATGAACGTGCTCACCACGGTGATGAAGAAGCCGTATATCGAGCTGCTCTCCATCTTCCACGGCAATCTGGATTTTCCGCACTGGGTCGAAAGCTCCGGCGACGTGAAATACCATCTTGGCACCTCAACCGACCGTGAGTTCGAGGAAGGAAAGAAAGTCCATCTGTCGCTGGCGGCCAACCCGTCGCATCTGGAAGCGGTGAACCCCGTCGTGGTCGGCAAGGCGCGCGCCAAGCAGGATCAGAAACAGGATATCGACCGCTCCCGCGTCATGGGCCTCATGCTGCACGGCGACGCCGCGTTCGCGGGCCAGGGTTCAGTGGCGGAAGTGCTTTCGCTTTCGGAACTGCGCGGCTACCGCACCGGCGGTTCGATTCATGTGATCGTGAACAACCAGGTCGGCTTCACGACGAGCCCGGCTTATGCCCGCTCTTCCCCCTACCCCACCGACGTCGCCAAGATGGTGCAGGCGCCGATCTTCCATGTGAACGGCGACGATCCCGAAGCCGTGGTGTTTGTCTCGCGCCTCGCCGCCGAATACCGCCAGACGTTCAAGCGCGACGTGGCGATCGACATCACCTGCTTCCGCAAATACGGCCATAACGAGTCCGATGAGCCCGCGTTCACGCAGCCCATCATGTACAAGACGATCGCAAAGAAAGACCTGCCTGCAATTCATTACGCCAAGAAACTGGTGGCGGAAGGCACGATGACGCAGGAAGAGGTGGATGCGAAATTCGTCGAATTCCACACCTTCTTCGATGAGCAGTACGAAGCGGCGAAAAGCTTCAACCCCAACAAGGCCGACTGGCTGGAAGGCAAATGGGGCGGGCTGGAAAAGCCGCGCGGCGAACACCCGCAGGGCGACACCGGCGTCGATAAAAAGACGCTGAAAGAACTCGGCTTGGCGCTGGCGAAAGAGCCGCCGATCAAGGCCAACTCCAAAATTCTGCGTCAGCTTGAAGCCAAGAAGCAGATGATGGAAACCGGTCAGGGCATCGACTGGGCCACCGGCGAAGCGCTCGCCTTCGCCAGCCTGCTGCACGAAGGTTACGGTGTACGTCTTTCTGGGCAGGATGTGGGGCGCGGTACGTTCTCGCACCGTCACTCTGTGCTCGTGGATCAGGAAACCGAGGAGCGCTATCTGCCACTCAACAACCTGGGTGGTGAGCAGGGGCGTTATGAAGTCATCGACTCCAACCTCTCCGAATACGCGGTGCTCGGTTACGAATATGGCTATTCGCTGGCGGAGCCGAACATCCTCACGCTGTGGGAAGCGCAGTTCGGCGATTTCTCCAACGGCGCGCAGGTGATCATCGATCAGTTCATCTCCTCGGCGGAGATCAAGTGGCTGCGTATGTCGGGCCTCGTGATGCTGCTGCCGCACGGTTATGAAGGCCAGGGGCCGGAGCATAGCTCGGCGCGTCCCGAACGCTATCTCCAGCTCTGCGCGGAGGACAACATGCAGGTGGCGAATTGTTCCACGCCAGCCAGCTATTTCCACATTCTGCGCCGTCAGCTGAAGCGCAATTTCCGCAAGCCGCTCATCATCATGACGCCGAAATCGCTGCTACGTCACAAGCTCGCGGTGTCGACGCTCGATGAGATGGCGAAGGGCACGGAGTTCAAACCCGTGATCGGCGAAGTTTCCAAGCTCGCGGACGACAAGAAAATCCGCCGTGTGGTGCTGTGCTCCGGCAAGGTCTATTACGATCTATTCGAAGCGCGCGAGAAGCAGAAGATCAATGATGTCGCCATCCTGCGCCTGGAACAGTACTATCCCTTCCCCGAACGGCAGCTGATCGAGGAGCTCAAGCGTTACAAGAACGCCGAGTTCGTCTGGTGCCAGGAGGAGCCAAAAAACATGGGCGCCTGGACGTTCCTGCAGGATCGTCTGGAAACCATGCTGGAACAGGCGGGTATCAAGGCGCAGCGTCCGAAATACGCGGGCCGTCCCGCGGCGGCGTCACCAGCCACCGGCTATCTCAAAATCCACCAGAAAGAGCAGCAGGACTTGGTAGACGCGGCGCTTTCTTAAGCAAACCCCTTTTCCGGCGCGGCTTGCCGCTTGAAGGAAAAGCTTTTATAAACAGGCAAAAGCTCTGAAGGAGTGACACATGGCCGGTGAAATTATCGTTCCCTCTCTCGGCGAATCGGTGACCGAAGCGACGGTCGCGCGCTGGTTTAAGAATGTCGGCGACGCGGTGGCGCAGGACGAACCCATCCTCGAACTCGAAACTGATAAGGTAACGCTCGAAGTCAACGCCCCCGCCGGCGGAATGATCAAGGACATCAAGGTGCCCCAG
>JAFLCR010000080.1 GCA_017302755.1 Alphaproteobacteria bacterium | reverse complement strand
ATGCCCTTGCCGCGATGGGCGCGATCCACATACACGGAAAAATCAGCGACGTGGCGATAGGCTTCACGCGGGTTGAACAGGTTGAGCGATGCCCAGCCGGCAACTTCGCCATTCTCCTCCGCCACCATTACCGGGTGGCGCGGGCCGCGCGCAGCCAACCAGGAAGCACGTTCCTCGGCGCTGCGCGGTTCGGTTTCGAGCGTGGCCATGCGTTCTTCGATGCCCTGATTGTAGATGCGGGCGATGGCGGTAGCATCAGCAGGTATAGCATCGCGGATCATGCTGCACTCCGTGAAAGCAGGCGCGTAATCACTGCATAACCCTGCTTTGCGCTGCCCATCGCTTTTACCACGTTGCCTGCGAAAGAGGGGTGAAGGTCGCCGAAGAAGCTGACGGCTTTGCCGTCTTTGGTCTGGTGCATCAATACGTGCGGCGTGGCGGGTTTGGCGCTGCGCTCCGGCGTGACGGGCGCGCCGGATTCGTCGATGGCGCGGAAGTATTTGCCGTCGAGTTCGATGCTGCCGTCTTCGCGGGCGAGCACGGTGTTGGGGCTAGTCCCGGCGGCGATGAGGATGGCGCGGGCGGGGAGCGTTGCCACTACCTTGTCATCCCGGCGAAGGCCGGGACCCAGTGTTTCCAAGGTGGTGTCATGAGAACCCTGGGTCCCGGCCTTCGCCGGGATGACGATTTTTAGGGCGCGGGCGTGGCCGTGCGTATCCAACTCCACGGCGGTGGGGGTGGCGTTTTCTAAGAAGAAAATGCCTTCCTCCAGGGCTTTCTCCACTTCCTCGTGGTTGAGGCGGTAGCTCGGCGAATCGGTGAGGGATTTGCGGTAGGCGATGGTCACGCCGCCCCAGCTTTTCAGAAGTTCCAGGATGCGCGGCTCCCTGCCCTCACGTTCAGCCGCTGCACGTTCGGCGCGGATAGCGCGGGCGTGATGCAGGAACTCCTCGGCGATTTCTTTTTCTTCGCCTTTCCATAAATCAGGCGCGCCGAGGGCTTCGTGGCGGGCGAGGAATTTTTCGACTTGCACAGGATAGTAGGCGAGCGATTCGGTGGCGGTGTCGATGGCCGTCAGGCCGCCGCCGATGACGACGACCGGCAGGCGCAGTTGCAGGTTGGCGATGGAATCTTTCTTCGCCGCGCCGGTCAGTTGCAACGCCATGAGGAAGTCGGAGGCGGTGCGCACACCACGCGCCATGCCGTTCGGAATATCCAGCGTGGTGGGCTTGCCCGCGCCCATGCAGAGCGCGATGTGGTCGAAGCCCATCTCGAAGCTGTTCTCTATGGTGAGGCTGGAGCCGAAGCGCACGCCGCCGTGCATGCGGAATTGCTCGCGGCGCTCCAGAAGCAGGCGGATGAGTTTGAGGTAGTTCTTGTTCCAGCGCACGGTGATGCCGTATTCGGCGACGCCGCCAAAACCGGCAAGGGTGCGTTGGTCTAAATCTTCGTAGAGGGTGGTGACGTCCTTGATCGGCTCGAAGGGAACACGCTCGCCGCTTTGCGTGATGCCGGAGATGTGCGGCGGCAGGGGTTCGATTTTGAGGCCGTCGATGCCGACGACCGTGTGGCCGTCGTTCATCAGGTGATGCGCGAGGGTGTAGCCCGCAGGGCCGAGGCCGGCCACCAGTATTTTTTTGCCGGTGTCGGAACGAGGGAGCGGGCGGCGGAAGTTGAGTGGGTTCCAGCGCGTAAAGAGGCTGTAGATCTCGAAGCCGTAGGGGAGCGAGAGCACGTCTTTCAGCGTGCGGGTTTCGGCTTGCGGGATGTCGACGGGCTCCTGCTTTTGGTAGATGCAGGATTTCATGCAGTCGTTGCAGATGCGGTGTCCCGTACCCGCGCACATCGGGTTGTCGATCACGACCGTCGCCAGCGCGGCGATGCTGAACCCCTGGCTTTTCAGTTCGTTCATCTCGGAGATTTTTTCTTCGAGCGGGCAGCCGGCAAGGGTGATGTCGAGCGGGTTCTTTTTGAACGCGCCGTCTTTCTCGCGCAGGCCCTTGGAGCAGGAATCCTTGCCCTGGTGAGCGCAGAAGATGCAGTAGTGGGTTTCGTCAAGCGCTTCGGCAAGCGTCGCGCCGGCATCGGTGAGGGAGAAGCCCTCGCGGCGGCGCAGTTGCGATTCGGGAAGTTTCAGGACGGTGACGCCGTCGCGGATTTCGGTTTCGACGTGAACAAGGTGTTGGAAGTCGAGCTTCGCCGGTTGCTGGAACAGAATGCCCTTGCCGTGTTTCGCCCTGCCCTGCGCGCTGTAAAGCGCCCAGGCGGCGTAGCGGGCAGCGAGGTCGAGCTGGTCTTTGTTTGCGGCTTCGTCGTCGAGCCAGGACATGACGGCTTTGGCGAAGGTGAGTTCGAAATCTTCCGCTGATTGCAGATGTTCAAGGATGCCCTGAAGGACGCCTTCGGTGTTTTGCAACACGTCATGGTTCCAGAAGCGCAGCACCTTGTAGCCTTGGGATTCCAGCCAGGCGGTGCGGACAGCATCGCGCTCGGCGCTCTCCGCGTGCTGGCCGCCGTCAAGTTCGATAATTAATTGACGTTCAACGCAGGCAAAGTCGGCGATGTATTTACCTACAGGGTGCTGCCGGCGGAATTTGCAGTCCGCCAGCTGACGCTGGCGAAGATGCCTCCATAGATGCTTTTCCGCATCCGTAGGGTTGCCGCGCAATGCTTGTGCCCTCTCAATGGTCAGCGCCGATTCAGGCTGATAGGGAGATATAGTTTCCTCCTTCCCCCTCTGAGGGGGAGGGTTGGGGTGGGGGTTGGAGGAAACGGCACTCCCCATCTCGCCAACCCCCACCCTTCCCTCCCCCTCTGAGGGGGAGGGTTTTAGGGACAGTGCTTGTAATAATGCTTCTCCATCCAGCGTCGAAGCCTCCTCCGGCTTCACCGCCTTGG
Source organism: Alphaproteobacteria bacterium (assembly GCA_017302755.1). Lineage (GTDB taxonomy): Bacteria > Pseudomonadota > Alphaproteobacteria > Rickettsiales > JAFLCR01 > JAFLCR01. Next base: position 6,517 of record JAFLCR010000080.1, on the reverse strand, counting down.
CGGCGCGGCGCTGCACGAACAGGCGTTTGCAGGCGTAAAGCGGCGCGAGCGCGTGGTGGGACTCGGCAAGGGCGCGGGATTCTTTTTCGATGGAGAAAAGCTGGGCGGTGAAATCCTCAATATGGGGGCCGAGGGCGAGGATGAGGAGGGATTCGTCTTTGGGGTTAAGGGATTCGGGCGTGGTGCGGGCGTCGAGGAAGCGGGCGTGGAGTTCGGCGTCGGCCTGCACGAGGTGCGCGGCGAAGGCGGCGTCGAGGCGGGTGAGGCCGTCGCGGGAGTAGAGGTCGGGGAAGGTGAGGTTATGGGAGAGGTGGACCATGAATCAGTACAGTTCGTCTTCTATCAGATATACTCCTTCCCCCTATGAGGGGGAAGGTTGGGATGGGGGTTGGGTAAAGGATACGTATCCTCTGGCCAACCCCCACCCTTCCCTCCCCCTCATAGGGGGAGGGTTTTTACTAGCCCACCAACTCCCGCTCCACGTACTTCACCAGAAGTTCTACGCATTCCTCGATGGAATGTTGGCTCGTGTCCACTTCCAGTTCGGGATTCTCGGGCTCTTCGTAGGGGTCGGAGATGCCGGTGAAATGGGTGATCTCGCCTTTGCGGGCTTTTTTGTAGAGGCCTTTGGGGTCGCGGGTTTCGCAGGTTTGTAAATCCGCCTTGATGTAGATGGAATGGAAGGCCTCCGGCGCGCAAGAACGCGCGCGGCGGCGGTCTTCGCGGTAGGGGGAGATGAAGGCGGTGATGACGATCACCCCCGCATCCGCGAACAAGGCCGCCACCTCGCCGACGCGGCGGATGTTTTCGGCGCGGTCGTCGTGGGTGAAGCCGAGGTCGGCGTTCAGGCCTTTGCGGACGTTGTCGCCGTCGAGCACGTAGGTTTGCAGGCCGCGCGCGAACAGGCGGTGCTGGAGTTCCTTCGCCAGCGTCGATTTGCCGGAGCCGGACAGGCCGGTGAACCAGAGGATGCCGCCTTTGTGGCCGTTCATGCGCGCGCGGTCGGCGGCGGAGATGCCGGTGTCCTCGATGCTCAGGTTTTTCGATTTTACCTGGTGCGACGCCACGCGCAGATCGGTGATGCCCGCGAGGTCGATGATGCCGCCGCCGGCCACGTCGTAGCCGTCCACCAGCACGAAGCGGCCGAGTTTGGCGTTATCCGCGTAGTCGTCGAGGGCGAGCAACCCGCGCACGCGAAAAGTGACTTCGGCGACTTCGCTTTTGGCTACCTGGGTGGTGGCGGTGGTGGCGAGGTCGTCGGTGGAGATGACGCGGTCGATGGATTTCACCTCCACGCTCGCCTTGGTGGTGGCGATTTTGAGCGTGTAGCGTTTGCCGGGAGTGAGAGGCTCGCGACCCAGCCAGAAGAGTTTGGCCTTGAAGTGGCTGACGATGCGGGGGGCGGCGTCTGTGTGGCTGGCGATGTGGCCGCGTTCGACGAAGATCTGGTCTTCCAGCGTGATGCCGATGGACTGGCCGGCGGTGGCAACTTCACCAACCCCCACCCTGCCCTCCCCCTCAGAGGGGGAGGGCAGGGTGGGGGTTGGAGACCACGTTTCAATACTTGCCACTTTTACGGTTTTGTTGTCTGGCGAGAAGAGGAGCGTGTCGCCGACGCGCAGGCTGCCGCTCTCGATGCGGCCGGCGATGATGCGGCGTTGGTCGAATTTATAGACGTCCTGCACGGGGAAGCGCAGCGGCAGATGTTCCAGCGCGGGCGTGGGAGTGAAGTGGTCGAGGGCTTCGACGACGCTCGGGCCGGTGTACCATGGCATGTTTGGCGAAGGGGCGGTGATGCCGTCGCCTTCGCGGCCCGAAATCGGGATGATGTAGGTGGGGGTGACGCCGATGCTTGCCAGATACGCGCGGTAGTCTCGCTCGATTTCGGCGAAGCGTTCGGCGCTGTAGCCGACTAAATCCATTTTGTTCACGGCGACGGCGATCTGGCGCACGCCGAGCAGGTGCAGCAGGTAGCCGTGGCGTTTGGATTGTTCCTTCACGCCTTCGTGCGCATCGATCACCAGCAGGGCCGCGTCGCTTTGGGCGGCGCCGCTGACCATGTTCTTTAAAAATTCCTTGTGGCCGGGGGCGTCGATGATGACGTAGTCGCGTTTCTGCGTGCGGAACCAGATTTGCGCGGTGTCGATGGTGATGCCCTGGTCGCGTTCGGCCTGGAGGGCGTCCATGAGGAACGACCACTCGAAGGGCATGCCGCGCTTTTCGCACATCGCCTTGATCTGCTCGTATTTGCCGTCGGGAAGGCTGCCAGTGTCGTGGAAGATGCGGCCGACCAGCGTCGATTTGCCGTGGTCGACGTGGCCGACGATGACGATTTTAAGCTGGTCGCGGGAAGATTGGGTACTCATCGGGGCTCAATAATAATCAGGGTCGTGGCGGGGCTGCGCGTAACGCACGGGCACCATCTCACGCAAATGCAAGCTTTCGAGCGCAACGCCGAACGCTTCGGCGGAAGGTTTCAGATGCTCAAGCAGCTTGGCCGGAAGCGCATAGCGTTCGCGCATCAGGGTTTCCTGATCGAGCGGCGACACGAACTGGCTGACGGCGCTCATAAGCAGCGCGTCCATCTGCCGGTAGGCATTGGCGGCGGCAAGCCAATATTTCTGCGGATCGGTCACGCGGTAGTGCAGCACCGTGGAGATAAGGAAACTTTTGCCGTCGGCCAGCGTCAACTCCTGCCCCGCCGTGTGGGTCTGCGGCCGCATATCGATCACTTCGATCGCGGTGGTGCGGACGTTGTACCAGTACATGCCCGGCTCCAGCACGCGCTTCAACTTGCCCTTTTTATAGAGAAGGCCGCGCTCGTATTCCCGGATGTTCTGGTTGGAGGCGATGAAGATCAACGCCAGCACGACGCCGAACGCCAGGCCCAACAGAAAAAAAAGCACAAGTTCCGTATCCATATCCGCCTCTTACTCCATTGCTGCGGGGATTGCTACCGCCAAGCTAACCACTTGGACGTCATTGACTTCAAATCCCCTCAAATTGTTAATCTATTCAGTGATATAGTATCCCTACATCCCTTAGGGGTCGCCCATGCCTGTCTCCCTTCATTTCAGCCTGACACAGCAGGATTACTGGCAGGGTTTCCTACTGATGCGCAGCAGGCAGAAAATACGCTATCTGCGCTATATCATCATCGCGCTTATTCTGATCGCTTTCGGCTTGAGCCTGTATACGTGGAGCCATGCCCCCTCCCAATGCCTGGAAAAGAGCACTGTGCTGCGCGGCGCGGCCTTTTTGACAGGAAAACCGTTCATTACGGCTTTGCTCCTCCTCGTGCCCGTTCTATGGTTTCAGTGGCTGGAACGGCTCATGATCTGGCTGGCGGTCAAACGCACACCCAGTAGCTTCCTGCCGCGTGAATGGACGTTTAGCGATGCCAGCGTGCATATCAAGGCTCCCACTGCCGAATCCACGGTGCAGTGGGGGTTCTTTCATCAGTGGCACGAAAACGAGAAGTATTTGGTGCTGCTTCATGGAAGATTTCAGTATTTTCCTATTCCCAAGCGCGCGTTTGCTGATGCGCAGGCGCTGCAGGATGCGCGAAGGTTATTTCAGCAACATATCGCTGCCACTCAGTAATTGCTGTAGACACGGGTGAGGCTTGCATCCTCAGCAATGCTGGCCGGGGTGATGATCTTTTCGTCCATCACCGTGTTCCAGCATTCGGCTTCGGTCATGGATTCCGACTGGCAGGCGGGGTGGTGGCGCCAGCGTTTGCTGAATAGTCCGCGCACGGCCCAGTTATCCATGTCCAGTTCGGCCAGGCGCTGGACGCGGCCTAGCGGAAGCTGCTGCGCCTCAAACACCAGGTGCGGAAGCTCGCTGCAGTAGATCGCCTCGTTGTTGAAAGAGAAGACGCGGTCGTATTCGCGGCCGAGATAGCTTCGCGCATCCGCGACGAGGCGCTCGCGCTGTTCCGGTGAGAGGTTGGGGTAGCGCAGGATCAGCAGATGGCCGCCAACGGCGCGGTTGGCGAATGCTTCCAGCGTGTCCTCCTTCACCGTGCCGCGCGCGTGGATGACCGTGTAGCCTTCCTTGCCCGCCTGCACGATGCCGACATGTGTCAGGAGACTCCCTGTGGCGAAGACGATGGCGGGCGTCTGGTTGGTGAGACTCGTCTGGAAAATCAGGTCGCCGGATTGGAGGGTGGGGAGCTTCGTAATATCGGTAGTTGTGCTTGCCCAATACAAAATATATGCGGCCAGCCCGAACACAACCAAACACAGTATTTTTAAGATTTTTTTGAGCATGAACCTATCTCCATCTCAAACAGCTTGTTCGCATATCGCCGAAATTTCTGGCCTATCTTTGCGGTAGCGCACCTTTAGCTTTTTCCCCTCCAAGGAAGAGGGAAGTTCGTTAGCAGGAATTTCATCTGATTTTCCCACATACTGCTCACCGTATTCGTCTCTGTATGCATAGATAACACGCTTGTAACAAAGTGTGCCATAAGTGCGGGTACTGAAATTGAGCGTGTCGGTTCTGTACCACTTTTCCTTTATCTGCATGATGGTTGCTTCTGTTAAAATGCCATGCTGCAGAAGCCACTCTTTCTCACGTTTCCTCTTGATTAATTTTCGCAGCGGAATACCTCCGAGAAAGAGCAAAAGCACTCCCCCTGCAGCCATAATTATAATGACCGGCGTTTCTGTTTTTTTGAAAGTGAAGAGAACTTTTTCTGGCCGAGATGGCAAATACCACGCTTCACGCATGCTGCCTACTTCTACAGACTCGGCATAATGCTTCTTTGCTTCAAAAAATGTTTTATAAGTCTTTTCCGAAACTGTATATTCATACCTCAATATATGAGGAGCTTTAGGTGTATGCCCTGGCTTCTTACTGATTAACCGCGCCTCAACCGGCCGAGCATTTTGCTCAAAATACGCATCGTCCAAATATATACCAATCGCCATCAGCAAGAAAATTACTCCGCCGCCTGCGATTATCCCCCAAGCCATATAGAGGTTGTAATAATTATATATTGGGGATGTCCAACTCATGGCACGTACGCTACATATACCCTGCAGCCCTTAGCCGCTCGAAACTCGATTCATCCTCATCCGCGCCCATCGGGCGGCCGGAGCGTTCGGAGACTTTCGTCACGCGCAGTTCGGCGATGATGTCCGCGATCGTCGCGGCGGTGCTCTCAAGCGGCCAGGTGATGCCTTTCTCGCCCAGTGAGCGGAAGCGCATCATTTTGCCGCCGAAGTCGCGGCCTTCGAGTTGGTGGTAGGGCTTCGCCAGGTATAAGGGTACGATCGGGATATTCTCACGCTGGATGTAGAGCCAGATATCCAGTTCCGTCCAGTGCAGCAGCGGGTGGATGCGTAAATGCGTGCCGGGGGGGAAATCGGTTTTGAACTGGTCCCAGAATTCGGGGGGCTGGTCCTTCACGTCCCATTCGCCTTCCGTGCCGCGCGGGGAGAAATAGCGCTCCTTGGCGCGGGTGCCTTCCTCGTCGCGGCGGATGCCGGCAAAGATGCCGGTATAGCCCTCGCGGGCGATCACGTTCTTGAGGCCGCCGGTCTTGCGCGCGGCGACGCGGGCGCTGTGGGGAAGCGTCGCGTCGGTGGTCTCCAGAGGGGGGCAGATTTCGCTGACCAGGGTCAGGTTCCATTCTTTCACGTATTTATCGCGGAAGGCGTAGACTTCGTCGAATTCCAGCTCGGTGTCGCAATGGATCAACGGAAAAGGAACGTGGCCGAAAAACGCTTTTTTCGCCAGCCAGATCATGGCGTTGCTGTCCTTGCCGAACGACCACAGCATGGCGAGCTTGTCCACGGCGTGGAAAGCCTCGCGGAAGATGTAGATGCTCTGGGCTTCCAGGCGGTCAAGATGGTCCATGGCCTGTAACTAGCCCAAGCGGCTGAATTACGCCAGCGAAACCACCGGCAACGCTTCGGGTTTGCCATTTTTTCCTATTTGCCTTAATACCTTGCCACTCGACCATTCAGGTAAAAATCATGACTTCTTCTTCCGCCGTGCCTGCCGACGCCCCCTCTCCTGCCGCACCCGGCCAGGCGGCGATTTATTTTCTTTCCGAAGGCTTTGACACCACCGGCGCCAAGCTGATGGGCCGCCACGTCGCGGGCGAGGAATTCCTGCGCGGCTTCGCCCGCTACAGCTCGCATGAGGATATTTACTGCTACACCAGCACCAAGCCGATGTTCGACGATTTCACGCGCCGGGTGGATGGTTTCGTGCAAGCGGAGAATGGGCAGAGCTTCCCGACGCGCAGGATGCACTTTGTGCCTTTCGCCAATCCCACGCAGATCGAGAAGCCGGGCTGCCTGTTCCTGCCCGGGCCGGGGCTTGGGGAATATGCCTGGCACCGCCGCCGCCTTGGCGCGAAGCGCTACAGCCTGTGCGGCGTCACGCATACCACGGCGTCGGACGGCGCGGTCGCGGGCATCGCCGAAGACCTCACCGCGCCGATCCAGAAATGGGACGCGCTGATCTGCACGTCCAGCGTGGTGCGCAAAACCGTCGATTA
>JAFLCR010000008.1 GCA_017302755.1 Alphaproteobacteria bacterium | reverse complement strand
CTTCCGAGGAGGAGAAGAACGTGAAGCGCGAGCCCTTTTCGCGCGCGATATCCAGGAAGTTACGGGTGCCGGTGATGGCGACGTCGAGCGTTTCCAGCGGGTATTTGCGGTAGTAGAAGGGGCTGGCGATGCCCGATGCGTGGACGATGTAGTCGATCGGCCCGGCCACCTTCACCTTTTCGATGATGTCGTGGCGGAAGAAGGTGAAGTGTTCGCTGTCCTGATAGGTCCAGTCGGGCGAGACCTGGGTGATGAAGATGTCCATCGCGATCAGCTTGCAGGGCTTTTTCAGGATCTTCTTATTCATGTGCTCGAACAGCGCCACGAAATAGCGGCCCAGGAACCCGGCAGCTCCGGATAGAAGAACAGTCTTTCCTTCGAAATCATGCGCGACGTCGCCCAGAAGGCGGCCCATTTCCTCAATGTCGGAGGGGAGAATGTTTTCTAGCATGGCACTCATGACGTCTCTTTCTTGCTGATGGGGGCTTGTCATTCCCGCGAAGGCGGGAATCCATACTCACCGGCTTCAAGAAGAAGCGGTTGCGGCCATTCCAGCCGTCCGGGCTTATGGATTCCCGTCTTCGCGGGAATGACAATTACATGGTTTTTACTTCTGGCAAAGGAACAATAAATTGTCCTCCTTGATGGGTGAAGGCGGAATGCTTTTGAATGATCGAGTCGGCGAAGTTCCAGGCCAGCACCACCACGGCGTCGGGTTTGCGCTCATACATTTCCTTCGAGCCGACGACGGGGATGTGCATGCCCGGCGTGTAGAGACCGATTTTGAGCGGGCTATCATCAATCACGAAATCAATGACATCGGAGCCGATCTGAAAGTGATGCATCAAGGTGGTCGCCTTGGCGGGAGCGCCGTAAGCGGCAATGGTTTTGCCCTCGGTCTTGAGCTTCAGAAGCAGTTTACGAAGCTCGCCGCCGATGCGGTCGATCTTCGCCGAGAAGGCTTTGAGCGTGTCGGCCTGGTCTAACCCAAGTTTCTTTTCGGCGGCGATGGTCTCGGCCACGCGCGGGGAGGTTTTATGCGGGCCGCCTTTCAGTTGCGCCGTGCCGCGCAAGCTTCCGCCGTGCGAGGAAACGCGCTCGGCGTCGATCATCTCCATGCCGTGTTTCTCGAAGAAAGGCTTTAAAGCCAGCACGCTGTGGTAGGAAAGATGCTCGTGGTAGATGGTGTCGAAGAGTGTTTTCTCGAACACGTCCACCAGGTAGGAGACCTCGAAGACGAACACGCCGTCCGCAGCGAGGATGGTTTTGATGTTTTCCACCACGCTGCCCAGATCGTCGATATGGGCGAAGACGTTATTCGCCGTCACCACCTTCGCCTTGCCTTTTTCCGCCAGGATTTTCTTGGCCGAGGCGGCGTCGAAGAAGCCGTTCCAGGTCTCGATGCCGCGCGCGGTGGCGTCGGCCGCGATCTGGATGGCGGGGTCGATACCCAGCACCTTCATGCCCGCCTTCTGGAAGAATGAGAGGAGGGTGCCGTCATTGGAGCCGATATCCACCACCAGTTCGCCTTGTTTCAGCGCGTAGGTTTTGATGACGGAAGCGGCGTATTCCTCGAAGTGCTTCACAAAGACCGGCGAGGTGCCGGACACGTAGACATATTGGCTGAACAACAATTCAGGATCGACGATATCCAGAAGTTGGACATGGCAGCAATCCTGGCAGAAAAAGATATCCAGCGGAAAGGCTTGCTGGGGCTTGGTTCTCTCCGCCGCCGTCACGAAGGCGTTGGCGGGTGGCGTGGGGGCGAGGGCCAGCACCAGCTCGACGCGCTTGCTGCCGCACAGGCGGCAATCGCTGCGCCGGTGGCACGCGGACGAGGAGGGGGCGGTCTGGACCTTCATCGGAGAAGCGGCTTCGGTTACGCCTGTTCCGCCCGCTTTTTCGCCGCTTCCGGCGAAACAAGCTCGATGCGCTCGATATCGGCCTCGTAGGCTTCCTGCTCGCGCGAGTTGCGGCCGAGCGTGAGGAAGGAGGTGTCCTTCAAAAACACCATCGCGTGGTCGATATTGGGGCCGGTGAAGAACTCGTCGCCTTCGCGGAAAATATCGATCTGCACCGGTCCGGTGCTGCCGTGCGGGCGGTGGTGGTATTCGATTTCGCCCTTCACCACGTAGCAATAATGCCAGTCCGTCTTGTGGTAGTGGTTGGCGCGCACCGTGCCTTTCTTGGAGTTGATCAGCACCGCGCTTTTCATGTCGCGGTCTACCAAAGGGATGATCTCGCCGCGCGCGTCTGAGAAGCGGTCTTTCAGGGAAACATAAGGGCTTTGCGAATCTTTCTTCGCGTGCTCATAGGGGCTCAACTCTTCGGTGGGCAGCGTCGAAGCGGTTTGCGGCTTGGCGGGAGTCATGTCTTCCTCTTTGTAAAACGTCGGTTCACACACAAATTTTCACCTCCACGTTAACATGAAAAAAATGGCGGATATAGACGGAAAAATCTGCCGTTTGTGGGCTAGGCAAAAATTGCCCAGTCATGCCCTGTGCGTTCTATGCAAGGCGTCACGGCGCTGAAAGCGCAGCTATATTTTGTGGTCGGGCTTGGCATGGAACTCGCATATTATAATAGGAAGAGGGTCAACCACGCAGGATAAAAGAAAAATGAAGAAACCCGTAGCTATCGTCACTGCTGCGTTGCTTGCCGTGATGCCGTGCCTCGCGCCGCTTCCGGTGCACGCCACATCGCGCATCAAGGATATCGTCACCTTCGAGGGTGTGCGTGAGAACATGCTGATGGGGTATGGTCTTGTGGTGGGGTTGAATGGCACCGGCGATAAGCTCAACAACAACGCCTTCACCGAGCAGAGCCTGGTGGCGTTCCTGGAGCGCCTGGGCGTCAATACGCGCGGCGCGAAGCTGCAGACGAAGAACGTCGCGGCAGTGACGGTAACGGCCACGCTGCCGGCGTTTTCGCGCCAGGGCAGCAAGGTGAACGTCACGGTCAGTGCGCTCGGCGACGCCAAGAGCCTGCAGGGCGGCACGCTGCTCGCGACGCCGCTTTATGCGGCGGACGGCGAAGTGTATGCCGTGGCGCAGGGTCCGCTCGCGATTTCCGGGTTCACGGCGACCGGCCAGTCGGGCACGACGGTGACCAAGAACACACCGACCACCGCGTATATCGCCAATGGCGGCATTGTGGAGCGCGAGGTGGGCTTCGAGCTTTCCAACATGCAGCAGATGAACATTTCCCTGCGTAATCCAGATATCTCGACGGCGCGCCGCATCGCGACGGCGATCAATCAACAGCTGGGTGTCCAGGCGGCGAAGGTGATGGATTCCGCGACCGTGAACCTCGCCGTGCCGGATATGTACCGCGGCGACGTGGCCGGGCTGATGGGCGATATCGAGCAGCTCCAGGTCGAGCCGGATCAGGTGGCGCGCATCGTGATCGACGAAGCGTCGGGTACGATCGTGATGGGCGAGAACGTGCGCATCGATACGGTGGCCGTGGCCCAGGGCAATCTGGTAGTGCGGGTGGATGAAACTCCGCAGGTGTCGCAGCCGAACCCGCTGGCGCCCGAAGGCGCACAGACGGTGGTGGTGCCGCGCACCGACATCAACGTGGACGAAAACGCGCAGAACAAGATGGCGGTGCTGCCCGCCGGGGCGACGCTGCGCGATCTGGTGAAGGGCTTGAACGCGCTGGGCGTCGGCCCGCGCGATTTGATCACGATTCTGCAAACCATCAAAGCGGCCGGGGCGCTCCAGGCCGATATTCAGACGAGGTAGCGCGTGGCGGAAACCGGCGATTTAGGGCAGATGTACGGCGTTGACGCGATGCGCCATCGGGCGGCGCGCATCAAAGCCGTCGGTGACCTGCAGAAATACGGCAACCAGAACGCCGCCGCGGCCAACAAGGCGGCCGAGGATTTCGAGGCGATGTTTGTCTCCCAGATGCTGACGCATATGTTCGACGGCATCGAGCCGGATGAAAATACAGGCGGCGGCAAGAGCGAGGAAATCTATCGCTCCATGCTGGTTGATGAATACGGCAAGATCATCGCCCGCTCCGGCGGGATCGGGATCGCGGCTCACGTCAAGCGTGAGTTGCTGAAATTGCAGGAGGTTCAATGAGTGATATGGAAGAACGTATGGTCGATATAAGCGAACTGATTTCCCCCGATGCGCTGATCACGGTAACAGCCCGGCTGGCCCAACTTCTGGCCGAAGAGGCTGATCTCCTGCGCGAAATGAAGATCAAGGAGCTCGACAAGCTCAAGGAGGAAAAACTCCGTCTCGTGAACGCCATGGAGCGCCAGCAGAAACTGATGAAGGACAATCCGCAGATCGCGGCGACGTTCAGCGCCGAGGACAAAGAGCGTATCATGCAGGTCATGAAGCTGTTCCGCGAGGTGCGCGACGAAGGTTTCCACCGCCTGACCGTGGCGCGCGAGGTGAACCGCATCATGATGCAGGCCATCCACGACGTGGTGGCTGAAAGCCGGGCCAAGGTGTTTTACGACAAGAAGGGCTCCACCGAGGATCCCTCCCGCGAGGCGTCGCTTTCCGTGAACGAGGAGATCTGACATGTCCCTAAGCCTCGCTCTCAATACCGCGCTTTCCGGCCTTGCCGTCAACAAGGCGGCGCTGGACGTGCTCGCGCATAACGTGGCGAATGCCAATACGCCGGGCTATTCGCGCCAAGTGCTGGAGCAGTCGCCGGTCATCCTTACCGGCATTGGCGCCGGGGTGCAGATCGACCAGGTGTCCCGCAAGGTGGACGACTACCTCCAGCGCGCCATCCGTGACCGCAATTCCGTGGTCGGCGGGGCGGACGTGCTCAACGATTACATGAGCCGCCTGCAGGTAATGTTCGGGGAGCCGGAATCCGACCCCACGAAGAGCAGCAGCCTCGACGGTTACGTTACCAGATTCTTCAATGCGCTGTCGAACCTCAGCCAGACGCCGGATCTCGCTTCCGTGCGCGCCAATGCGCTGACGGCGGGGCGCAACCTCGCGGAACAGGTGTCGACCCTCGCCAATTCCGTGAACGACCTGCGCTATCAGGCGGATCAGGACATCAATAACAAAGTAACCTACATCAACCAGCAGCTCCAGAACCTGCAGAACATCAACGCGGCGATTAATCAGGCGGTCGCGCTCGGCAATCCGCTGCCCAACCTGTTAGACGAGCGCGACAAGGCGCTTAACAACCTGGCGCAGAACCTCGATATCCAGACTTATTTCCGCGATAACGGCGAAGTGACGGTCTCCACCGCCAACGGCATCATGCTGGTGACGGACAACACCGTGTCCGAGTTGACTTATACCCCGGCGGCTTCGCAGGCGACCTTCGTCAATAACGCGGCGCTTTATCCGATCGAGGTGGTGCGCCGGGATTCGGACGGCAACATTCTCGGCACTCCGGAGACGCTGGTATCCAGTGGCACGAGGGGAGATATCACTTCCAGGGTCAGAAGCGGCGAGTTGTACGGCCTGTTGCAGATTCGCGATGTGGAAATGGTCAACGTCCTCGATCAGCTCGACCAGTTCGCCTTCGGCCTTACCGCCGCGCTCAACGCGGTTCATAATGACGGCGCGGGCTTCCCGCCGCCGAGCGAGCTTACGGGTCAGCGCCTGATCAATCCGGATCTCGACAATACCTGGAACGGTTCGGTGCGCATTGCCGCGGTCAATCTCGACGGCTCGCCGGCGGCGTCGCACCATCCCGGCGAGCCGGGCGGTTACATGCGCCCGCTTACCATGGACCTCACGCAGATCTATGGCCCTAATGCCGTGGGCAGCCCCAGCACGACGGACATCATCAAGGAAATCAACGCCAACTTCGGCCCGCCGCAGAGCAAGGTGGTGCACAACGGCCTCAACGACATCCGCATGATCTCGGTTTCCGACGACATCACCGCGGGCGGCAATTTCACCTTCGACCTTGAATTCGAGAATATCCTTTCCGGTGCCAATAGCGGCCGCACCGTGACGATCACCAACGTCGTCACCTCGGCGGGCGCGCCCGTCACCGCCTTCCCGGTGGGGCCGGTCACGGCCAATGCCGGCGGCTGGACACGCGGCGGCCTAGCCAACAATATCCAGGTCAATTTCGGCGGCAGCGGCGCGGCGACGTTCGACATCGACATCGACATCCAGGTCGACGACGGTGTCAACCCGCCGGTGACGGCGACGATCCGCTACACGGTCACCAATAATACCACGGGCATCCGCAATGACCGCACGGTCGCGGGCAGCGTGGTGGCGGGAACGGCGGGCATTGTGGCTCCCACCGTGGGCTCGGGCGCGACCATCACCGCCTCGCTGGTGGATGCTGACGGCAATCCCGCGCCGCTGGGAAGCTCCGGCTATCTTAAGCTGACGGCGGCGTCGGGCATCGGCATTGCCATCGACGAGATGGACAGCCGCGAAAGCGGCATCGCCACCACCAACCCGCCCACGGCGGCCACCAGTTACGGCTTCTCGCATTATTTCGGGCTGAATAACTTCTACGATGAAGACGGCACGCTGCTCGGCAGCGCCACCAGGATGGCGGTGCGTGAGGATATTCTCACTAACCCGAACCTCATCTCCACCGGTGAGCTGGTGCAGTCGCCCACCTACAACGATCCCACGCTGCCCAACCTTACGACGACGCTCTACAGCTATCAGCTTGGCGCAGGCAACAACGCCATCGCCAAACGGCTGGCGGATTTGAGCAATTCACAAATCACCTTCGCGGCGGCGGGCACGATTCCGGCGGTGAATTTGCGGCCCAGCGATTACGCGGGTGAGATCCTCGCCTACAATGCGGCGCGGGCCACGGCCACCACCAACGACCTTACGCAGCAGAACATTCTTCTAGACGGTTTCCTGCAGCGTTCGGCGGCGATCAGCGGCGTGAACGTGGATGAGGAAATGGCCAACACGCTTATTTACCAGCACGCCTACGCGGCTTCCGCGCGGGTGATCACGGTGGCGGATGAGATGCTCACCACGCTGCTCAACAGTTTCTAAGTAAAGGATAGACACCATGCTTGAACGGATCGGAACCTACGCGCAGCACCAGCGCCTCACCACGGACATGAACAAGACCCTGTCCAACATCGCCACGTTGCAGACGCAGATTTCCAGCGGCAACAAGGCCAGCACGTTCGAAGGGCTGAACGGCCAGGTGGAGTTGTTCACCGGCTTGCAGACCAAGGTCAACCGGGCGGATACCTATGTCCGCAATAACAGCCAGGTCATCAGCCGCCTTAACACCATGGACGCCTCGCTCACTTCGCTGCAGGAGCTGACGACGACCTTCATCGGCCTCACTGTCGGCGAAATCAGCCCCTCCGAAGGCGTGACCAACATCGTGGCGCAGGTCGAGAACATGCTGGCCACCGTCAGCAGCCTGCTCAACAACGATCTCGAAGGCCGCTACCTGTTCGCGGGCTCGAAAACCGATACGCGCCCCGTACCCACTGATCTTCTGGCGTTGAACACGGGCGCGCCGTCGCAGACGCCGAACGACGCCTATTACCGCGGCGACGACGTCAAGCTCTCCACCAAGGGCAGCGACAGCCTCGATATCACTTACGGCATCACGGCCAACGATTCCGCGTTTCAGGAGCTGATCGCCGCGATGTACACGGTCATCAACTCCCAGGGGCAGCCCAACGCGGTAGCATACATGCAGTCGGCGGAGAATCTGGCGCAGTCCGCCTTTTCCAGGATTGCCACGCTGCGCGCGGATCTTGGCTCCAATGTCGAGGCGCTGGAAAACGCCAATGACATCCAGGGCGGGTTGATCCTCTACTGGAAGGGCTTTTCCCAAGAGGTTGCGTCGACCGATATCGCCGAGGCAAGCACCCAGGTGGCGGTGCAGGAAACCATTATTCAGGCGACGTTTCAGACTTTTGCCGTGATCAACAACTTAAAGCTTTCCGACTATCTCTAGGCGAAGTATAATGAAGGCTCGCGGCGGTAACGCCCCGATGAATGAACGATGATGCAGACAAAGGCAGAAACGATGGCGGAACAGCCGATGGTGCAGCCCGGATTAGCAGCCGCCCCAGGTGAATCACAAGTTCAAACCCGCTTTGGCGTTCTCAAATACGACCGCTCCACCGCTTATGCCTTTCCCAAGGGCATCATCGGCATGCCGGAGAAGCAGGAGTTCTGCCTTCTTGGCTACCCCAATCCGAAATTCAGCAAATATAAGCTGCTCCATTGCACGATGGACGATGAGCTGACGTTTATTGTGCTGCCAGACGAGCTGGCCAAAACCCTGATCGATGCGGCGGATATCGACGAAGCCTGCAAGGAACTGCAGATGGCCCGTGCCGACGTGACGCTGCTGCTCATCGTCACCGTCAGCCGCCAGCCGGACGGTTTGTTTGTTTCGGCCAACACCAGGGCGCCGATCTTCATGGACGCCCGCAAGCGGCAGGGCATCCAGTATGTGCTGCCCAATCCGAAATACCTGGTCCGCCAGTCTATTTAACGTCATGAAAGCGCTGTCCGCCGTGAGTGCTTTCCGTTGCCTGGGCGCGGAATGCGCGGATACCTGCTGCCAGGGATGGGCCATGCAGATCGAGCCCGCCACCGAGGAGCGTTACCGTAAGGAAGCGCCGGACCTTCTGGAATCCGTGACCGGGCCCGCCGGCCAGCGGCACATGAAGCGCAATCCTGATACAGATTTCTGCGTCCGCTATGAGGGCGGGCTGTGCGGCATTCAGAAACAGCACGGTGAGGCTTTTCTGGGCGATGCGTGCTTCTTCTACCCGCGCATCCTGCGCCGCGCGGGGGAGATGCCGCTCATGTCCGCCTCGCTTTCCTGCCCGGAAATCGCGCGGCTGGCGCTGAGGGAAGGGCTGCTTAGCTATCAGGACGTGCCCGAGCCGCCACGCATGCCCCAGGAAATGCGCAGCTACGCCGAGCCGGACATGGACGGTGCTGCCATGATGGCGCTGCACGAAGCGCTCGTTGCCTGGGCGCTGGCCCGCCCGGCGGAGGAGGCGCTGCTCGATTTCGCGCTTTTCGCGGAGCATTGGGAGCGGGATCGCAGCGCCGCCTTCACCCGCGACACCATTATGACGCTCCGCAGCAGCGCGCCCAAGGCAGAGAAGTTGGCGGTGGACGCCTACCGCCTGGCGCATTGTCTCTCGGTGCTGATTCTCGCCTCCCGGCGCAAGGCGCCGCCTCGGCTGGAGCGCATTGAGCAGGATATTCTGGAGGAGCTTAAGGTGGGGGTGAACCCTGAAACCTTCATGATCGAAAACAAGGCGCAGGATTTTTCCGCCGCGCAGAAACTCGAGGCAGGCTGGCGGGCGCACAAAGAAGTGATGGCGCCCGTGATGAGCCGCTGGCTGGCGGCGCAGGTCAGCGCCAGCTTCTTCCCCTTCGGCGGGCTGGGGGCGGGGGCGTATGAGCGCGCCGTGCTGCTGGCGCTGAAATTTGCGATATTCCGCTTGGGACTCATGGCGCATGCCGGCAAGACGAGCGAAGCGAATGTGGACGAGGCGGCTCGCGTCGCGCAGGGGCTGTCACGGTTCATGGATCATCTGGCGGATCCGGCGCTGTCAATGGCGCTTTATAAAGATGCCGGCTGGACGCAGCTTTCCCGCTTGAGGGGGCTGCTGGCTTCGGGGTAAGGTAAACAGGAATTCAGGAGTTTTTATGGCGCAGGGTAATTTTTATTTAAGGCAGGTGGTGGATGTCCCCATCCCGCAAATTGAAGTCATGGACATCGGCGCCTCGGCGCTGGACGGCGAAAGCCGCTATACCATTCTGGTGCATCAGGGCGTTGCGCGCGTGACCGGCTTCGAGCCGGATGAGACGCAATTCCGCATCCTTCAGGAAAAGAAAGACCCGCGCTATGTCTATTTCCCGTATTTCCTGGGCGATGGCGGGAAGGCGACATTTCATATAGCGGCGTATCCCGGCTGTTCGTCGCTGTATGAAGCCGATCCGGCCATGATTGACCTGTTCCAGGGCATCGGGGCCAGCACAGGCGGCAACTTCACCGTGGTGCGCACCTGCGAGGTGGACACCAAAAAGCTGGACGACATCGCCGATGTGCCGCCGCCGGATTTCATCAAGCTCGATATTCAAGGCGGCGAGTTGAACGTGCTCAAGAACGCCACGAAGGCGCTCGAATCGGCGATGGTGATCGAGATCGAGACGGAATTCGTGCCGTTGTATAAGAACCAGCCGCTTTTCGGCGACATCCAGGTGCTGCTGCGCGAGCACGGCTTCGTGCTGCACAAGATGCTCGACATGGCGGGGCGCTGCTTCAAGCCGCTGCTCAACAACGGCAACCCTTACCTGCCGATGAGCCAGCTTCTGTGGGCGGATTCGGTATTCGTGAAGGATTTCACCAAAATGGACCGCTATTCGCCGGACCAGCTGCTGAAAACCGCAACGATTCTCAACGACGTCTACAACTCAAACGATTTGGCGTTGTTTTTCCTGAATCACTACGACAAGCAGACCGGAAGCTTCTTCCGCCGCCGCTACACGACCGCAATGGCCGACGGCAAGATGAAGCCCATGTTCCTTAATATTCGCACGCATTAGAAAGAATTTTCCATGGATCAGCAGCAGTTCATGACCCAGCCGCAGGATGACGACGAAAACGTTGTCATTTCTGTACAGACCGATGATAGCGACCGCCCGGTCGAATACCTGCCCGGCCTGACCTTCGACCCCGCGGAATACCTCAAGCTGGTTCAGGAAAAGAAATACGACGAAGTGACGCAGGCGCTGGTGAACCTATTGCAGCGCATCGGCACGCTGGAGCTGTACCAGCTTACCGTGCTGGAGCAGGACGCCATCAATGTGATCTCCAAGCTGATCATGATGACCCTCGCTCAGGAGGATTACGCAATCCCTCAGCAGCACGCGGAAACGCTGGTGCAGATGTGCGTGGTGCTTTCCAACTTGATCGCTATGTCGGATTTCAAGAACACCGACCTTGTGCTCAAGCTGGTGCTGACCCAGAAGAACAATTTTGCCAAGGTGCTGATGCTCTACTCCCACCGTAACACGGTGGAGTTCGACCTGGAACAGTTCTTCGAGCGTAACCCCTATCTCGCCTCGCTGTGGTGGGCGACGGTGATCATCGGCGCCAAGAACTCGAACAGCGAGATCATTTACCGGAATCTGCGCAAGTTCATGATGTTCAAGGGGCTGAAGAAGCATTTTACCGCCGTGAACAACCAGGGCGTGGAAAACCAGAACCTCTACCTGGCCAATTTCTGCGTCACCTACGTGGACCCCGACCTTGACCGCGACGTGAAGAAGATCGTCAACGACCAGGTGAAGAAGGTCTACGTCAAGCGCGTCTGCAACAACACGCCGGATTATAACAAGGTGCTGGTGCTTACCCGCTCCTTTCATACCAAGCACGCGGTGCACAAAGCGCTCTCGCCGTTTCTATACACGCTCAAAGGGCATTATCACCTCACGCTGCTGCATCTGTACCGTGACGAGGAGTTTATCGACCGCGGGCTGTTCGACGAGGTGCGCTTCCTGGCGAAAGAGGACGAGCTTATCGACCGCACCGAACTGAACCGCCTGGTGCAAAACAATGATTACGGCGTGGTCTATTACCCCGACATCTCGATGTCCAACACCTCAACCGTGCTTTCCAACCTGCGCATTGCGCCGATCCAGATCGTCGGCTACGGCCATCCGGTGAGTACCTTCGGCAGCGAGATGGATTATTTCATGGGCGGCCGTGACGCGGAACCGGCGAAAAATCCGGAGCGTTACTATTCCGAACGCCTGGTGCTGATTCCCGGTACGGCGGCGACGCCGGCGGTTCCTCAGTATCAGCGGCAATACCCGCCTAAATTCGAGGATCGGGTGGTGGTAAGCTGCTCCTGGGGTATCATCAAATTCTATTATCCCAACCTGCTGAACCTGAAGAAGGTGATCGAGAGGGCGAACAAGCATGTGGTGTTCCGCTTCACCGGCCTTATCTCCGACGGGTTCGGCTTCCTGCCGTTTTACAAGGAACTGCGCGACCTGCTCGGCCCGCAGCACGTGGAGGTTTCCGGCCAGCTCGATTACGACCAGTATATGGGGCTGACCGAGCAGTCGCATTTTGGCGTGGACTCGTTCCACTTCGGCGGCAACAACCGTATCGTGGATACGCTGCTGTGCGGGTTGCCGATCATCGCTTACGAGGGCAACCGCGCCTATAACCGCTTCGGCCCTGATATCCTGCGCCATCTGAACCTGAAGGAGCTGATTGTCACCAACGATGATGAGTATATTGATCTCATGGTGAAGCTCATCAACGACGAGAGTTACCGCAAGGAGCTGACCGCCAAGGTGGAGGCGATCGACATGCACACCGCCATGCGCAGCACGGGCAAGGAAAAATACTTTAAAAAGGCGATCGACTATCTCGTGGCCAATAACGACAAGCTGAAAGCCGGCAGATCCCGCGATCCGATTATTATTGAGGAAGATTAAGCCATAGCTTGTCATCCCGGCTTTGCTGGGATGACAATGCTTTTCTTAGGCTGCCGCCTTGGCGCCTTCGTTCCACAGCTTGTGGAATGTTTCCTCCAGCGTCTTCGCAAAAGCCGCGCCGTCGCAGAGCGGCGACGCCTGCACGGCTGGCCGCAGCTCCTTGCGCAGCCGGGCAAGGGCGGGAACGTCCGAGGCCAGTTTTTTCGCGATGGCGATATATTCCTCCGGCGTTTCGGCGACCCATTTGTATTGCGGAAAATGCTTCAGCATGCTCTTGCCGGTGCGTGAGATGAAACGGTCGCCGGCCAG
Organism: Alphaproteobacteria bacterium; assembly: GCA_017302755.1. Taxonomy (GTDB): domain Bacteria; phylum Pseudomonadota; class Alphaproteobacteria; order Rickettsiales; family JAFLCR01; genus JAFLCR01. Next base: position 10,496 of record JAFLCR010000008.1, on the reverse strand, counting down.
GATCACGGGGGGCACGCCCATCCACATGGATTCGAAGGTGGTGATGCCGCCGTTATAGGGGGTGGTATCGAGGGAGATGTCGATGGCGTCGTAAAACGCATAGAATTGCGGATGCCAGACGAAGGCGGTGAAGTTCAGACGCTTACGCTCAATGCCGCCTTCTTCGAACCGTGCGAGCCAGCGCTCGGCGGTGTCGGGGTCGCTGAACGCCTCTTCCTGCCAGTGCAGGCGGCTTTCCGGCACGGCTTTCAGCAGGTCGCGCCACAGGGCGAAGTTGCTGTCCGAGCATTTGAGCACCTTATTGGCGGAACCGAAGGTGATGTAGCCGTTCTTTTCGGCGGGCGGGGTTACGCAAACCTCCGGCTCGTAGCCATGCGGCGAGAAGGGCAGGTAGCATTGCGACAGGTGCAGGAGCTTTTCGGTGAACAGTTTCTGGTCCTCCGGTGGCGCGATCACTTCATCGGCCAGCACGCCGTCGATATAGGATGTGCCGCTGGTGGCCGTGGTTGCGAACCAGGAAAGCTGGATCGGCGCGACGCGGTGCGAGAAAATCTTGTACATGCCGTACATCTGGGGAATGGGGCCGACCATGTCGATCAGGATATCCACGCCGTCGCGGCGGATAGCTTCCAGGTTCTGCATCGGATTGGCCGAAAGCGGGCGCACCGCGCCGTCTGAGCAGACGCAGATGCGCAGGTCGTTGGTGTAGACGATGGCCTTTACTTTTTTCGGATCGTGGTGCTTCAGGAAGGCGCGCATGAAGTTCACATGCAGATACGGCGCGAAATAGCCGATCGTCAGCACGGACTTGGCCTGGCCACGGGGTGGTTGCGGCACAGGCGGGCCACCCAGGAAGCGCGCCGAAATGCTGCGGTGGATCGGCGCCTGCTCCACGGCGGAGAGGCGGTCGTCATAAGGCAGCACGTTTTTGTAGCTGAGCGCCAGGAGAGGATCGTCGGGAAAGCGTTTCATCGCGTCTTCGCAGACCTGAAGGTAGGCTTTCAGGTCGCCGTCCAGGAAAAGGAGGTTGAGAAGTTCATGTATGTAATTGACGTTTCCGGGATCCCTGGTGATCGCCTCGCGGTAGGCGGCCGCCGCCTTGATGTAGCGCTTAGCGGCGACGCAAACAGAGCCAAGCACGGCATAATATTGCGAATTATTCGGGGAAAGCTTGATGGCTTGTTCAAGATGTTCGGCGGCGGGAACGTTGTTGCCGCTCTTGCTGACAATGATGCCCTTCAAATAGTGCAGCTCGGCGTGTTTGGGGGCACCGGCCAGTGCTTCGTTGCAGGCGTCGAGTGCTTCAATAAAGCGGTTGCTTTGCAGGAATCCCAACGCTTTGCGCAGGATGGGGTCATTGCTGAAAGAGACTTGGAACTGCATGACGGAAACTATCGTAAGAAGTGAGGTTCGTCATTTTAGCCAAACATGCGGCGCGCCCTAGCAAAAATAACCATGTGCGGCAATTTTTTCCCCTTTGGCAAAGAATTTACTCGTCTATTTGACTGGAAAATTTTAATAAACAACGGGATAAATAAGTATTTTTATTAAAATTGCATCAATAATTAATTGTATAAGGCTAAATTCGTTAACTTATTAATGACGCATAAAAGATCATAATTGATGTACCCGCGGCAGGTAGTGCCTTGGGTGAGATAAGGGGAGGCAATAGCCTTTCCATAACAATATTCCACGTAGGAGAATCACATCATGAGAGTAGGAAACGACCATGGTCTCGCTAACTTCCACCCAATTGTCGTCTTATGCTTCTAAGAATCTAAATAAGGCGTCCAACAGCGTCGCGCTGAACATCGCGCGGCTTTCCAGCGGCAACCGCATTGCCAGAGCCTCCGACGATATCGCGGCTCTTTCCATCGGCACGTCGCTGATGAGTAAGATCTCCACCCAGAAAACAGCGCTCACCAACACCCAGCAGGCTAATGCCCTGCTTTCGGTAGCCGACGGTGCGCTGGGCAACATCACCGACATTCTTCAGCAGCAGCTGTCGCTCGCCACCCAGGCGAATTCCGGGACGCTCAGCGCCACGGAACGGGGCTTCCTGGATCAGCAGTTCCAGGCGCTTTCCCAGCAGATCGACAGCCTGGTGACCTCCACGAAATTCAACAATACCTCGCTCATCGATGGCTCGCTTCAAGGAGGCGGCACGTATAACGCGGTCGCGGGCGCAAACTCGTCGCAGGTGCTCGGCATCACCGGCGGCGGCAATGCGGTCGTGAACGGGTTCAATGCGCTTTCTTCCGACGGCCAGAACTTCACCGGCGGCATCCAGGTGGCGAGCGTCACCGCCAACGGCACCAACTATGACGTGACGCTCAATATCGGCGGCGAGGTGTTCAGCGCGACCAACATCGCCAACAACGCCACCAGCTTCACGGTGACGTCATCCAACACCACCTTCACCGGTGCCAACATCACATTCCAGAATCTGGGTGCTGGTGCCTTTACCGGAGCCTCGAACCTGGCCAGCGTGGTGGAAAGCAATCTGAGCAACGCGCTGAACGGCTCAAGCCTTCTGCCCAATTATCAGGTCACTGGTTTCCTGGGTTCGGGCAATCTGGCCAGCGTTTACTCAAACACTGTCATCTTCGCGGGCCAGCAGCCGGGCGCGTTCGGCAGCTTCTCCGTGGATGCGGTGTCCACCGCCAATAACGGGCAGATCAGTGTCGATATTGGTGGCAACCGGTATACCGCGACCGGCGTGCAGAACACGATCAGCAACACCAGCACGATCACCTTCAACAGCACGGTGGATAACACCCAGCTGCGAATAGGATTGACCGGACTCAACGGCACGTTCAACTTCGCCAACGCCGTCGGCGCATCGGATTTCGTCTCCGCGCTGAACGACGCCTTCGCGAATGCGGGAGCGCCGGGGGTCGGGGTGCAGGTCGGCACGTCGCCCACCGACGACATCAACATCACCCTCGCCAATTCGGGCACGGGCACCATCTACGGCGGCGCGATTCCGAGCGTCAGCACGCAAGCGGGCGCTTCCGATGCGGTGACCACGATCAATGCGGCCCTCGATGCCATCACCGCCCAGCGGGCGCAGGTTGGCGCGTTTCAGTCGCAGTTCGATTATGCCGGGGCCAATCTGGAAACCGCCATCCAGAACCAGGACGCGGCGCGGTCGGTGCTCATGGATACGGATATTGCCTCCGAATCCGCCGAGTACGCCGAAAACCAGGTTAAGGTCCAGGCCGGCATCTCGGTGCTCGCCCAGGCCAATCTCATGAAGTCCAACTTCCTGAAGCTGCTAGGTCAATAGAGGGATCATTGCAGAGAGGGCCGGTTCCGCGAGGAACCGGCTCTTTTGCGTTTGCACCCGCTTCCTCCTTCGCTCTTCGAGCTACGGCGGACAGGCCGCTTCCCGCTTCGCGGGAATGCTCACATGGCGCCGCCGTACGCGGCCCGGGCTGACGGCTCTGGTAATGCCTTCCCCTATGCCCGCTATCAGGCGGCGGCCGCCTGCTTTTTTGCCAAGCCCATGAACAGCGCCTGGAGCGAGGCGACCGTGCCGGTGTCGCCATAAAGCGCCGCGTTGTTCGCCAACATCTTTTCCCGCAGGGACTGTCGCTTGGCGGTGTCGGAGGCAATGGCGATGGCCTGCGCGACGTAATTCTCCTCGTCGCGCGCGATCATCTCCGGCATGCCGAGCAGGTTGGCGAAGGCCATGCCCACCCGGCCACGCATGTAAGAGGTGGGAAGTGTGATAAACGGTGTTCCCGTGGCGGCGATCAGGTAGAACGTCGTGCCGCCGCCGAAGCAGAGCGGATCGAGCAGCACGTCGGCGAAGTGCAGGGCGCTCAAGAACTCGTCGTGGCTCATCCAGTCGAGGAACGTCACGCGCGCGGCGAGCGCCTCGCCGAGATGCTCCGCGAGCCGGTTGCCCAGCAGGCCATGCCAATGCGGGTTGTTGGCATCCTTCACCAGCACGATGCGCGCTTTCGGGTCGCGCTCCAGGATTTTTTTGAAAACGGCGTCGTTATCAGGATGAAGCTTTTGCAGCGTCATGGGCGCGAAATAAAGGCGATCTTCTTCCGAAATCCCGAAATGCTTACGGTCGAGCCAGGGCTCGGGCAGGCGGGGGCGGATGCCCCAGGCAGTGAACTCGGGGATGGTGAGCAGGGTTTCGCTGTAATGCTCCTGCGCCCCTTCCGGCTCAAAGCTGTCGCTGGAAATGAAGTAATCCACCGTGTCGATGCCGGTGGTGACGGGATGCCCCGCCATCACGCATTGAACGGGCGCGAGGCGGTAAAACGGCAGGAAATAGGAAAACGTGTTCATGCCGATGTCGGTGTACACCAGGATGTCGAGCTTTTTCTGCGCGATGATCTCGCTCGCCAGCGCCACCGTGATCGGCAGGTGCACCGCGCTGGCGCAGGAGGCGAAGACGTTCTGGCTCTGGGCGTCCTGCTTGCCGCCGAAGCTCATGACGTGCACCTCGAACTGGCCGGTGGCGTGCAGCGCCGTGATCAGGCTGTTCATGTACGAGCCGACGGAGTGGTTGTAAAAATACTGCGAGATGAAGCCGATGCGGATTTTCCGTCCCTCCGGCACGCCCTGCCAGCCGTGGCAGTGCGGCGCGGTGTAGGAGAGGGCGGGGCAGGTCTGGCGGAAGAAGCGGCAGGCCTTCTGCATGATGTCACGGTCGTTCAGGCCGTGGAAAGCCAGGTAGAAACCGGGAACCTGAAGCACGGAATCCGGCCCCTCCACGCTGATGCCGCGGCTGAGAACCTCGTCCATGTCCCGGTCGAGCTGGGCCCGGATTTCGGCGATGTGCTCGCGGGAGCGGGTGATTTCAGGGAACATGAACAAAGAGGAGAATTTGATGCCCGTGCGCGGGTTATGCTCCAGCAACCGCGCATATTCGGTTTCCGCCTCCGCGTCACGGCCCAAGCGGCGTAGGACGGAGTAGAGATATCCCATCGCCTCCTCGTAAGGCTTCGGGCTGAGCGAGATGGCCTTGCGGAAGTTCTTTTCCGCGTCTTCGGGCGCGCCGTTCAAGACCTGCGCGACCCCGTACCAGTAGACCACGGTGGGGTTCATCGGCTCGATGTCCACGGCTTTCTGCATGGTTTGAAGCACGCTTTTGTAGTGGTGCTGCTGGAAATAGACGCCCGCCAGCATGATGTAGCTGCGCGTGCGCAGCGGCTGGCGCGCGATCGCCCGCTCGAAAAGGCGCTCGGCTTCGGTGAGGTTGCCCAGGCGCGCATGGGCCAGCCCGGTGAGGAAGAGGCAGTCTTCGTTCTCGGGAAACTTGATCAGGCAGGGTTCGGCGTATTGCAGCGCATGGCCGGGATCGCCTTCTTCCAGCAGCCGGGCGGCTTCCAGAAGCTTTTGCTTGACCTCGGCGGAAACGGATTCAGTGTTGTGGCGCGTATTGGCCGCTGTGGCCGCGAGGGGTTTGTCCGCGCAGCATTTCTTATATTTCTGTCCCGAGCCGCAGGGGCAGGGGTCGTTACGGCCGACTGAGAGCATAAAGAAAACCTCGCATGATCTGTTTTCCATATCCTAAAAAAAGAATTCCGAACAGAGGAGAGGGGCGAGGTCGCCTCAGGCGGGCACAGGCTGCTTCACAAGGCTTTTCAGAAGTTCGGCCAGTTCGAGGCTGCTGCCGGTGTTGCCGAAGAGCGATTCGCTATTCGTTAGGATTTTACCGCGCACTGCCTCCCGCAGCTTGGCGTCCGATGCCAGGCGCACCGCTTTTTCTGCATAATCCACGACGCTCGTTGCCACGGCTTCGTCCTCAATGCCGAGCAGTTTTGCCATCGCCAGGCCGATGCGCCCGCGCATCAGCTCCCCCGGCAGGGTGACAAAGGGGGTGCCGGCGGCGAAGATCGAATAAAACGTCGTGCCGCCGCCCAGGTGGAAGGAATCGATCACCACGTCTGCATGATGAAGCGCGGAGAAGAAGGCATCGGGCTTGAGCCATGGGATGAAAAGGACGCGCCGCATCAGATCCGCGCCAAGCTTGGCCACCAGGCGGTCGCGCACCTGGTCGGCGCGGTAGGTTTCCGAATCTGGGATGACGAAGACGGCATGACCTTCCGGGTCGCGCTCCAGCACAGCTTTCACCCCTTCGTCAAAATCGGGGTGGATCTTGTAGATCGTCATTGGGCAGAAATAGACGTGCCCGCGTTCAGGGAATCCGATTTCCTTTTTGCCAACCCAGGTTGCGGGAAGCGTCGGTTTGTCCGCCCAGGCGGTGAAATGCGGGAGCGTGAGAAGTTTTTCACTGTAATGCTCCTGCGCGTTTTCCGGCTCAAGCAGGCTGGTGGAGATGTAGTAATCCACCGTGTCGACACCCGAGGTGATGGGGTGCCCCGCCAGCAAGCACTGCACCGGCGCCAGGCGGTAAAAGGAAAGGAAATAGGAAAAGCTGTTCATCCCGATGTCAGGGTAGAGGAGGATGTCCAGCTGCTTTGCGGCGATCACGTCCTTGGCCAGGGCAGCGGTGACGGGAAGGTCGGTGAAGCTGTTGCAGTTGCGGGCGAGCTCCAGCTTTCCCGCGTCCTGCCTTCCGCCGAAGCTGAAGGCGTGCACCTCGAAGCCGTTTTCCCGCAGTGCCGTGAACAGACGGTTCATGTATTTGCCGACTGAGTGGCTGTAAAAATATTCGGACACCATGCCGAGCCGCACCGGCCGATCTTCCGCGCCTTTCCAATTCAGGCAGTGCGAGGCGGTGTAGTTCAGCTCATGGCTGCAACGGCGGAACATGGCGCAGGCTTTTTCCAGCAGCTGCCGGTCGTTGACTCCGTGGAAGGCCAGGTAAAAAGGCGGCATGCGCAGCCGGGCGTCCAGCGTGTCGGCCGCGACGGGATATTGGCGAAGCTCGTCGATGTCCTTTTCAATGCTGCCGCGGATCTGCGCGATATGCGTCGCGTCGCGGGCAATTTCCGGGAACATGAACAGCGAGGTGAGCTTGGCGGTGCTGTGCGGCTCAAGTGCGAGTAGCTTGTTCCATGCCTCTTGCGCCTCTGCGGCCTTGCCTGCGCGCTTCAGCACCGCGTAGAGCAAGTCCATCGCTTCCGTATTCGGGGCGGGGCTTAAGGCGATGGCGGCACGGAAATGCGTTTCCGCCTCTTCCAGCCTGCCGTTGACCATGGCGGCGAAGGCGACCCATTGATGGACGATGGCCGAGGGGTCGAGCGCCAGCGCGCGGCGCATGATGTCAAGCATGGCGGGGCTGTCATGCAGCATGTGCTTCACTCCCGCCAGGACGATGTAGTTGCGGATCATCTGCGGGTGCAGTGCGATGGCCTTCTCCAGCAGTGCCCCCCCTTCGCCAAGCTGGCCGATGCGCGCCAGCGCCGTGCCCGCGATGAACATCGCGTCCTCGTTGTCGGGCGCTTCCCGATAGATGCGCATGGCGAGCTGGATGGCCGTGGCATTATCCCCGGCATCGAGATGGGCGCCCGCTTCCTTCAGGGTTTTCATCTGCTCGGCGGAAACGGGCTTGCTGGCTGGTTTGTTGGCGGTGTGAAACACCGGGGTTTGCAGTTCCTTGTCGGCGCAGCATTTCTTGTATTTCTTGCCTGAGCCACAGGGGCAGGGGTCGTTACGGCCGATTTCCAGCATTTATTTTATCCTCTAAAATGCTGCTCACGCCTCGGCGTGCGCGGGATGCAATGTTTTCAGCAGCGCCGCCAGTTCCCTGCCGCTGCCCTGGTCACCGAACAGGTGATCCCCGCGTTGCGTGATGCGCTGTTTCAAGGATTCGCGCCATGCTTCGTCGTGCGCGATGCGGATGGCGATGTCGGCGTAATCCTCCACCGTTTTAGCCACGAGTTCAGGCATGTCCAGCAGTTCCGCCATGCCGAGGCCGATGCGCCCGCGCATCAGCGCTCCCGGCAGGGTGACGAACGGGGTGCCGACGGCGATCATGGAATAAAACGTTGTGCCGCCGCCGAAATGGAACGTGTCGAGGATCACGTCAGCGTGGTGCAGCGCGCTCAGGAAAGCATCCGGTTTGAGCCAGGGGATGAAGTGGATGCGCGCGTTCAGCGCTCCCAGCCGCTTTTCCAGCCTTGCCTTGACCAGATCCGCCATGCGGGCCTGGGTCATGGGAATCACGAAGATTATCTGCGCTTCGGGGTCTTTCTGCAGAATCAGCTCCAAGCCATCGTCGAAATCCGGATGGATCTTGTACAGCGTCATCGGGCAGAAATAGATTTTCCCGGCTTCCGGAAAGCCGATGGCGGCCTTGCTATCCCAGGCGGCGGGCAGCGCGGGCTTGTCGCCCCAGGCGGTGAAATGCGCGATATTGACGAGTTTTTCGCGATAATGCTCCTGGCCGTTTTCAGGCTCCAGGCGGGCGCTGCTGAGGTAGAGATCCATCGTGTCGATGCCGGTGGTGTCCGGGTGGCCGGGCAGCACGCACTGCACCGGCGCCAGGCGGTAGAACGGCATGATATAGGAAAACACGTTCATGCCCACGTCGAGATAGAGCAGGATATCGAGCTGCTCGCGCGCCACCGTATCGCGAGCCTGGCTGCAGAACACCGGCAGCGGCACGAAGCGGTCGCAGGCAGATTTCAGCGCCTGGACATTCGCGTCGCTGATGCCGCCGGGCGACATCACCACCACCTCGAAATCGCCCGCTTCGTGCAGCGCCGCGATCAACCCGCGAAAATAGCTGCCTACGGAGTGGCGGTAAAGGTATTGAGAAATCACGCCGATGCGGATGCGCCGATTTTCCGGCGGGCTATAGTTCACGCAATGCGGGGCGACGTAGTTGAGATCAGGGCAGATCTGACGCAGCGTGGCGCAGGCTTCGGCCAGCAGATCCCGGTCATTTTCTCCGTGGAAGGCAAGCAGGAAAGGCGAGGTTTGAAGCGTCTTGTCGGGGTCGGAAATCTGCAAGCCGGAGGTGCGCAGCCTGGCGAAGCGCTCATGGATCTCTGCGCGGCAGCGTGCAATGTCCCCACGGTGCTCAGGGGTGGTGGGTGTCACGAACAGGCAGGAGAAATCCACCGCCGAGCGCGGATTGGCGCGGCGGATGCGCTCGCGCACCACCTCCGCTTCCGCCCGGTCGCCCTTGCGCAGCAGCGCGTAGTAGAGATGGTCCTGCGCGTCGTTGGCGAGCTTGAGGTTGGCCGGGGAGTCGAGCACTTTTCGGAAGGCCGCGATCGCCTGTTCGATGTGGTCGTTGGCGTGCAGGGCGAAACCATACCAGTACCACAGCTCCGGCGAGGGGTTGGGCAGTTTCTTCAGCGCGTCCTCAATCAGCGCGACCACGCGGGCGTATTCGTGGCGGTTATGGTAGGTGCCCGCCAGCCCCAGATACGTCGCTTCGGAATTCGGGTTCAGTTTCAGCGAGGTGAGCAAATGCTGCTCCGCCTCCATCAGCCGTCCTGCCCTGCCGAGAAAAGATCCGAGCAGGTAATGCACCTCCGCGTTTTGCGGAAAGCGAGATGCGGCGCGCTGGCCAACGAGAATGGCACTCTGCCAGTCCCCGCGCCCGTAAAACGCCTGCATGTCGCGGAAATAGGCAGCCAGCTCCTGATCCTGCACCGAAGCAGGTCGCAGCGCGGAAGCGACAGCCGCGACGGTGGCAGAGGCATCGCCATGGCATTTCTTGTATTTCTTGCCCGAGCCGCAGGGGCAGGGGTCGTTGCGGCCTGCTTCCGTATTCATGCGCCAATCCCTTTCTCGTCATCCCGGCGCAGGCCGGGATCCAGCCCGGCGCGGCAAGCGCCGAAAAGGTTATTCGTTTGGCGCTGCGTACCGCTGGATCCCGGCCTGCGCCGGGATGACGAAACTGTGGGGGTAAAGCTCATGCCGCCCCTGCCTGAAGCCGCGCGGGCTTTGTCAGCCCTGCGAGCATTTCCGCCAGCGCCGTGGAGATGCCGGTGTCGCCGGAGAGGATGTCGTTCGCGGCTAGCATTTTCTGGCGCAGGGCGTCGCGATGTGAGGCGTCACAGGCGATGGCAACCGCTTTCTGCGCGTAATCTTCCGCGTCCTTTGCCGCGAGTTCCGGCATGCCCAGCAGCGTGGCGAAGCCAAGCCCCACGCGGCCGCGCATGAACGTGCCCGGCAGGGTGACGAAGGGCGTGCCGGCGGCGCAAGTCTGGTAGAACGTTGTGCCGCCGCCGAAGGGGAAGGGATCAAGAATGACGTTTGAGAAGGCAATCACGCTCGCGAAGCGGTCGGCGTCGAGCCATGGCAGGAAAGCAACGCGTTCATACGCCGCGCCGAGATGCTGTTTCAGCCGCGCCTGAAGCCGGTTCAGGCGGTGCGGGCCGCTGAGATCCTTCACCAGCACGATGCGCCCTTTCGGATCAAGCGCCAGGATGCGTGCCAGCGCGGCGTCGAAGTCCGGATGCAGTTTCTGCAGCGTCATGGGGCAGAAATAGAGATGGTCATCTTCCGCAAAGCCAAAATCCGCGCGCGCAAAGGTTCTTTGAGGGTTGGGGGGGCGGTCGCCCCAGGCAACGAAATGCGGCAGGATCAGCGGTTTCTCGGTGTAATGT
>JAFLCR010000079.1 GCA_017302755.1 Alphaproteobacteria bacterium | reverse complement strand
GAGCCCCCGCGCCTTGCCCATCCACCCTTGCGGCACCTCCCCGCCCGCCAGCTGCGCGAGCCTGCCCCTGAGCGCCTCATCCCCCATCCGCGCCCAACGCGCGAGTTCTTCAGAGATGCGCTTGCGCATCTCTCCCGCCGCCGCGTTGGTGTAGGTAACGCAAAGAATCTTCCGGGGATCAACCCCATCCAGCAGCAGCCGCATCACGCGGTCCGTAAGCACCTTCGTCTTCCCCGACCCCGCCGAAGCGGACACCCAGGCGGAATGAGCGGGGTTGGAAGCATGGTTCTGGGCGGCGGTCATTAGGAAACCCTAGCCGAACCCAGCACACCGCGCAATGCACATAACCCCATGAAATCCATCAGATGATCGCCTTTAAGTTCCCATGAAAAACAATCAGATATTCATAAATACGTCACAAAAAAGCGGTATGATTTCCTAGCTGCATAAGAGGAAATATGTTTCGTTGGGATGATGGTGAGCTTATTCGCTTAGTTACAGGCATCACTCCCACGATGCATGACGGCTTTCCCTTGAATGGCGCACCCTGCCACCAATCCTTCGCCGATGCTTATCAGAATCTCGCCGCAGCTAGAGTAACGCTCTCGCCGGAAGCGTATGAGTTTGTCTACCTATCCGCCCTGCTCGCGCAAGCCCATGCTGGCAACCCGCAATTCCAGCTTACCTACAATCTTGATCGCCTCTGGGAAAAATCGCCATTAAACGAGCCGGCGCTTTTGGAAGCGCTGAAAACTTCTTTTGCCGGCGGCGCTTTCGACCATGAGGAGCGCCTAAAGGAAACCTATGCCACGCTTGCCGAGATTTGCGAGGCCCAGGGCGTCACACTGGATTACGCCACCTGCAAGCAGCTCCTCACGTGGATGTATCGCAACGCCGCTTCTTCCGACGGCATCACCCCAGACGCACCAGGAGCACCGGTGCTGGCAGCCTTTCGCGAAGCCATGCGCGCCCGCCATCCCGATACTTGGGAGCAGGATATTTGCGGCATCGGATTCTCGCTTTTGAAAATGTTCGAAAGCATTGAATTTCGCTTCGAGCCCGATGACTTCATTCGCTTCGACCACCGCTTCTTTCGCGCTTTCTCCATACAAGGAATGGTGACGTATTATAACCATCTGGGCCAGCTGTCAGGGAGTCCAATAACCGCCTCGCTTGCATCCGAGCAAAACGCAGACCGCATCTTCGCCGAGCTGAGCGCGTTCGAAACCACGGCCGGCCAGCATCTGACCCTCGAAAACATGGGGAACATCCAGTCCTATCATACCCTGATCGCGTCCATGTCGCTGATCACAGAACCGCATTACATGGTGGATAGCGCGGGATCGTTTTACATCGCCTTGAGCCTTCTCACCCACAGTGCACAACAGATGCACCTGCCCGTTGAAGAGCAAAGCCATCCCGCCCCCTTCTACCCGCATGTGCACCTAGATGAGGAGCAGACCTACGCCCCCATCCGTGAACGGCAGGGTGGCACGATCCTGAATTTCAACTACACCTCCATGCGCAGCGAGGGACAAGTATCGCCTGTGTTAAACAATCAGACACAGGGCATGGGAACCGGCTTGTTGCGCTACATCCCCCGCGATGGCAGCCAAAAGTGGCATTATGGTCTGGCGCTTTCCACCGCTCCCGATGCATCGCCCAACTGGCGCGATGCCATGCTCTTCCTTGCCGAGCATCGCCTTCCCGCCGTATTGCAGTTCCTGAGCGGCTCTCCATGGCAGTTTACCCAGGACGGCTACGTCGAAACCACGCTGTCCGATGCCACGGAAGCACAAGACATCGCCCGCCGTCTCCAGTGGCATCCCGTTCCCCTGAACGTGACACAAGAAGACGGCGTGCTGCGCATTGCCTTGGCGGATCTCTCGCTGCCGCTTCTGGAAGAAGCAGCCCGGGAAAAAAGGCAGGCCCCCGCCCGCAAGGTTGCCGCTTCCGTACCTGAAGAAATACCCCCTGCAGAGGCGAGAACCGCCGTCCCGCCTCCTAAGCGTCCCCGTGTCACGACCAGCTACAACGTGCTGAAATGGACCGATCTGCTGGTGAACAGCATTGACATAACCACGATGCCGGCCGTCCATCAACAAGATGGAACCCTGGTCTCGCATCATTACACGGAGTTTTCCCTCCTAGACGTCGCCAGATTCGCCGCTCCCGACCTTCCGGAAGAAAAGCTTATTTCCAAGCTGGAAGAATGGGGCTTTGGCATCGAGCATATGCTCGGGGTCAGGATCATCGTGATGGCTGGCGAAGGGGGAGAACGCAAGCAGACATACATCATGGGTCCCCGCCCCGAACAACACGTCATGATCAGCGGAGGACACTTCCAGTTCACGCCAGAGCATGTGGAAGGAGACTACAGGTGGAAATTCCATTTCTCCGTCGACTCCAAGGACATCGGAGTCGCGTGGGATGAGCTGACACGCATCGCGGCACGCCACGGAGTGCAGATGAAGGCAGTAAAAAACCCCTTCGCCTACATGCATGGCGGCGATGATTTTTCGGGCAAGATGTTCACCGTTTATGCGGAAGACCTGAACAAACCCTGGGGTGATATTATCCAGGAAATGGAAGATGCACTCGCGCGCGCCGGTGTGCAGCCCGGCCTGAAAGTGGAAACAGACCGGCAGGTGCCGGGCAGCAACTACTGCTACTACCGCTTCGAGCGGCCTGAAGAAAAAGACGTGGGGAATTTCGACCGCACCCTGCTGCTGGAGGCTGGGAACTCCGGGGCACAATACAAGCCGCAGGATGTTGAAGATCCGTTCCTTGACCTTACAGTGGAAGCCTTGCGCCAGTTCCCGCCAATCGAGGATACTTACGGCATAAGCCTGGAAAGATTTTCCAATCTTTCACGAGCGGAGTATCGCCTTCTTTTCCTGATAAACGCGCTCAGGCAGGTCGAAGGCTTCGTGGAAAGCAGCTTTCGGGTTGAGGGAAGTGCCGGTAACGAGCTGCTCACCTTCGAGATCGAATCGTCGTTGAATTTCCTTATGTTCAATATCAGCTATATCAACCTTCTTCCCAACGGGGCAACCGTGTCTTGCGTGGAGACGCTTCCGGAAATGACTGATGATGCGCGGTTACCTATGGTGATTGACATCGAGAATCTGGTAGGTCGCGAATTCGCTTTTCAGGAAATGATCCACTCCCTGCGGGACAAAGGCGTCGGGCAGTCTGCGTAATTGCTTTTGACGCGTATTGCCACATGGTGAAAATGCAACTGCCATGCTAGCCTGTGTGGATGCTCGCCGCCATCCCCCCGCACCTCCCCTTCCTCGATACGCTCGCACGTGACCTGCTCACACACTCGGGCGATGACGCCACTGCGTTAAGCCGTACCCTTCTCCTTCTCCCCACGCGCCGTGCCGTGCGCGAAATGGGCGAGGCGTTTTTGCGCATCACCAACGGCAAACCCTTGCTGCTGCCGCGCCTCGGCACGATCGGCGATGTGGATGACGACGAGTTGCTCCTGCTCGGCTTCCTCGAAAGCGAAAATACCGCGCCCCTGCCGCCCGCCATCGGAAGCCTGCGCCGCGAATGGATGCTCGCCGGGTTGCTGCACGAGGCGCACCCCAAACTTTCCGATGCCGAGGCGCTCGACTACGCCGCGCATCTCGCCCGCCTGCTCGACGAATTGCAGCGCGAGGAGATCGACCCCGCCGTCTTCCGCGCCCTCGCCCCCGATGCCCTCGCCGCGCACTGGCAGCAACTGCTCACCATGCTCTCCCCGGCGCTCGACGCCTGGCCGGCAATCCTCGAAGCAAAGGGCTATCTCGACCCCTGGGCGCGGCGCGTGCAACTGCTCGACCGCCTCACGGCGCTGCTTCCGAAACTGCCTTATGAGCGCATCGTCGCCGCCGGGTCGACCGGCTCCATCCCCGCCACGGCGCGCCTGCTGGCGGCGGTCGCCGCGCTACCTCATGGCAAGGTGGTATTGCCTGGGTGTTGCATGGTGCTGGATGGTGCCGCATGGGACAGACTGGGCGAATCCCACCCCCAGTTTCCCTTGAAGAAACTGCTCGCAAGACTCGGCAATACCCGGGAAGAGATCTCCTCAAAACCCGAAGAGAAACCCACCGCGCGCAACCTCTTCCTGGCCGCATCGCTTCATCCGGACAACGTAAAAACCGATACGGAAGAAGATCTTGCCGGCTTTCACCGCCTCCTCTGCGCCCATGAGGAGGAGGAAGCCGAAGCCATCGCCCTCCTCCTGCGCGAGGCCTTGGAAACCCCTGGCAGAACCGCCATGCTCGTCACCCCCGACCGCGCCCTCGCCGCCCGCGTCCAAAGCCGTATGAAACGCTGGGATATCTCTGTGGATGATTCCGCCGGACGCCCGTTATCTCTTGTTCCGCAAGGAGAATTCCTTCGCCTTATCGCGGATGCCGCCGCTTCCTCGCTGAGCCCCGTGCCGCTTCTTTCCGTGCTGAAACATCCCCTTTGCGCCGCCGGTTTTTCCCCGGCAACCTGCCGGCAATACGCGCGAAAGCTCGAAACCCTGTGCCTGCGTGGCGTGCGCCCCGCCTGCACCACGCAGCTCATCGCCCATACCTTTATGAAGGAAAAGCTGCTCGCTCCCTGGTGGCAAGCCGTTGAGAAAGCTTTTTCTTTAATCGGTGATGTTCGGGCGGAACATCCAACCAGAACCTGGCTGGAGAACCTCATCGCCGTCGCAGAAACCCTCGCCGCCACCGATACCGAACCTTCCGACGCGCGGCTGTGGAGCGACGATGCGGGCCGCCAGATGCAGCAGCACCTGCGCGAGATCATCGCCATTCCGGAGTCTGGCAATCCACTAGATTTTTTTGATTTTTCCACCATCCTCGGCAAGCTTCTCGCCCACGGCACCTTCCGCCCGAGCTATGGCAGCCATCCGCGACTGCATATCTTAAGCCCACTCGAAGCGCGGCTCATGAGCGCGGACCGCGTGATCCTCGGCGGCCTGAATGAAGGCGTATGGCCCTCCTCCGCCCCGCATGATCCATGGCTCTCGCGCGAGATGCGCGACGCCGCCAAGCTGCCGCCAAAGGAGCGCCACACGGGGCAGGAAGCGCATGATTTCTGGGTGTTGGCGAACAGTCCCGAAGTGTTTCTCACCGCCACGGCATCTCGTGGCGGGGTTCCGGCGCTGCCATCACGCTGGTGGCAGAGAATCGCGCTTCATCTTGGCGAGGAGCAGGATACTCCCCGCGTCACCCATCCCGTACTTTCGTGGATCAAAGCAGGCGCGTCGCTCGTTTCAGAGCCCGCGCCTCCACCTACGCCAACGCCGCCGGGAGAGGCGCGACCGCGGGAATGGAGCGCCACCAAAATTGAACGATTGATCAGCAATCCTTATGGGGTTTATGCAAGAGAAATCTTGGGGTTAAATTCCATAGATGCACTGGATGCAGAGCCAGAGGCGATGGATTTCGGCATCATCCTTCACCGCGCGCTGGAAAGATTCGCCGATGCTTTGCCCAATGCCAGCACAGAGGACTACGAAACCCTGCTGCTGGCCAAAGGCCGCGAGGCCTTTGGCGATTACCTGGAGCGTCCGGCCGTGGCGGCGTTCTGGTGGCCACGCTTCGAACGCATCGCCGCCTGGCTCACCGCATTCGAACGCAAGCGGCAGCCAGGCATCGCACGGCTTTTCCCCGAGTGGAAGGGCGAACTGACGGTGCCGACGGCAGCAGGATACTTCGTGATCCAGGCACGGGCGGACCGCATCGAGCTGGGAAAGGACGGCGCAGCAGTAGTGATCGACTACAAAACCGGCCAACCGCCGAAACCGAAGGACATCCGGCAGGGATTCAAACCGCAATTGCCGCTGGAAGCCTGGCTCGTTACCCAGGGAGGATTTCCTGAAATTGCGGCAACGGAAGTGCGCGACTTGCTGCACGTCCACCTTTCCGGCGCTGGCGACGGCGGCAGCGAGCAGGCCTACGGCATCTCAAAAGCGGCAAGCGACATGAAACTGGCGGATGTCATAGCCGAAACCGCCGAGGGAGTGAAACGGCTGCTGGTCTATTACGCGGAAGATGCAACCCCCTTCCTCTGCTGCCCTTGGCCCGAGCACGCGCCGAAGCCAGCATACGATGATTACGCGCATCTGGCCCGGCGCGCGGAATGGGAGGGATGAAAGGCAAAAACCAGCGCCTGATTTGCATGCTTACACGCGCTGCAACCTTTGGCGAATCATCTTTACGCCTCCCAGGAAAACAACGGCGGCAACGACAAGCAACAAGCCCCCGATGAGGGGACGGTATACTATCCACGCAATAGCTATCGCGCAGAAGCCCAGCACTAGCGAGGAAAGTGTAGCAATCAGCCCGACGCCTACCCCAAGCAGGCTGCCTATGAATGGCACGACATCGCCCAGCACGGCTATGGGGCGAAGCACCATTATCAGCCCCAACCAAATCATGAAGCACGCGCCAGCGCGAACCAGCCAGGTAATCAGGGTGTTTTCATTTTCTGCGGAAGCAAACATGGTTTCCGCGCCTACCATACCCATTGCCAGTAATTGGATTGCACCATTTTTTGTGTAGTAGGGTTGTATGGCGCTTCCGGTTTGCTTGCCTACGACACTGACTGTTGTGGGGGAAATAATATCGTAGGTGATGCGCAGCGCGCCGATAGCGGGGTTTTCAGGGTCGCCATAGAAATATTCATTGCCATTCAGCGTGAAGGATTTCTTAAAACGATTTTCCATCGCATCATGATTTCTTTGCGATAACGCGTAGCTTTCATAGTGCTCTATCTGCCCGATATAGGGGGCGCTAAGGGTAAATCCACCCAAGGTAATGGTGGAAGCGGTGTATGTTTCTGTCCGATAAGGCATGGAAGCGGGGTTCTTATGGGTATCCCGCTGCTTGAAGGAGGAAGAATTTATAAGTTTATCCGACCATATTTTTTCGTAGGTATAGGTGGTTTCCCTGGTTTCGCTGCCACCCAGATTGGTGCTGCTGCGGCTGGATTTTTTTTCTTCCCACTGAAACATCTCTACGTTACGCCGAAGCTTGAGTGCATTTTCCTGCACCCCAAAGATAGCGTCTTGAAGTATATCGCGCGTTGTGGCGATGCCGGAAAAATGCACGAGCCTGCCTTCGTTGGCTGGATCCACTTTGTCGGAGGAGATGGCGTGCACCAGCCCGCGCCCTTCGTCCAGCGTACGAATACGCTCCACCGAGCGCCCCTCATTCCAGAAAATCACTGGAAACGCACCAATGAACAGCGCGATGCCCAAAATAACGCCTGTAAAAGCGCTGCCAATCCGCTTTACCCAGGAAGTAGTCGTGATTTCCCTGAATTCATTGGCCATACTACGTTCCTGCCCCTGTGTTTATGATTAGGCAAATTACGCGAAGCAGGCTAGGAAACCGTTAACAAGCAAAGAGCACCCACTCAAAAATTTCCTAATTTTATTTATTTCCTAATTAGTTGGCAGATGATGCTATAAGCAGCGTGTTAAACAGGACTACTCCTGGTCTGGAAACAATATCTGCTGATGAAGCCGCAGCACGCGCGAATAGAGCGCGAATGTCTCGTCGAGGATAGATTTCATTTCTTTCGGAAGCACGCGCTCGGCTTCCTCGTTCTGCACCATGCAAGCTTCCTGGAAGCCGAGATCGAAATCCGAGCCCTGCGCATCCTTCGCGCTCATGCGGCCGTTGAACACCGCGCGCTGAAAAGTGAGCCAGGACATGATGCAGGTCAGCCTCAGCGTAATGCGCGACATTTCTCCCGAATAGAGTAACCGCTCGGCAGGGGTAAGCGTGTCCTGGTCCTGGCGGCCGTAATTCTGAAAATACTCGTGCGATGTCAGCAGCAGCCGCACCGTATCCCCGAAGATGTTCGGCATGAACAGCACATTTGGCAGTGCGGCCGCGTCTTCACTGGAGCTTTGGCCTCTTTTGCTTGGCATCTCAGGACTCAACAAGTATCTGTAGCTATAATTTCATTTTAACATTCTAAAATTAACTTAATTATTAATTTTATTAACTTTTATGCGGCTTCTGGCTTTTGACTGCGCATTTACCGGGCACTGCGTCGCGCTCTGGGAAAATGGGCTTGTCGCATCCTATGACGAAGTCGAGCCCCACGCCCAGGCCGCGCGGCTGATGCCGGATATTGAACGGCTTATGGCCGAAGCGGGGTGGAGTTATGCTGGCCTGGATGCCATTGCCTGCACGATCGGACCAGGAAGTTTCACGGGGCTGCGCATCGGGCTGGCCACGGCCAAGGGTTTGGCGCTCGCAGCGGACAAGCCCATCATCGGCATCGGCACCCTGGAGGCGCTGGCGGCGGGGGTAAATAAAAAGGAAAATGAAGGTGTTGTGATTGCCGTGGATGCGCTCAGAGAACAGGTCTACCTCCAGGCATTCGACACGCGGATCACTGCGATGCGCGATGCCGCGGCCGTAGATATCCCCGCCATTTCTTTCCCAGAAATGCCCTGCGTGCTGGCGGGCAGCGGCGCCAGGCTTTTAGCAGGAATTCCCAGCCATATCCGCCCCCTTCCGGAGGAGGCCGCACGCGTAAGCGCGACGGCGATGGCCGCGCATGCCGCAACGCAGCACAAGCGGGCCATTCCGGGAATCGCCGTGCGGCCGATCTATATCCGCCCGCCGGATGCCAAACCTTCGCAAAAAAATGGTTGAAATAAGCGCTTCCCTGGTGAGAGTGGTCTTCTTTTCTATACTGGAACGCTTGAGATGCAGCCTATCGTTTCACGGATTTTCAGCCTTTTACTAGGAGTGAGCGCTCTCACCCTGCCCGCTCACGCGGCGGATATGCGCGCGCCGGAGCCTGCCACCGGTTTCACTGCCAAGAAAGTGGCGATTGGCCATAAACAGATGGTATCGGCAGCTAATCCTTATGCTTCCGAAGCGGCACGTACCATGCTGCGCAAGGGCGGTAATGCAATCGACGCCGCCATCGCCGCGCAGCTGGCCCTGAACGTCGTGGAGCCGCAATCCTCTGGCATCGGCGGCGGCGCGTTCCTGTTGTACTACGACGCGAAGACCCGCAAAGTGCATGTCTATGACGGGCGCGAAACCGCGCCCGCGAGCGCCCGCGAAGACCGCTTCCTTGGGGCCGATGGCAAGCCGCGCGATTTCAACGACGTCGTGCGCGGCGGCCTGGCCGTGGCCACGCCAGGCCTGCCCATGCTGATGTGGCAAACGCACAAGCTGCACGGCAAGCTGCCCTGGGCGGAGCTGTTCGTTCCCGCCACGGCGCTCGCAGAACGGGGCTTCCCGATCTCCGAACGCATGCGCAGCGTGGCCGAGAAAATCCCTTATCTGAATATGTTTCCGGAAACACGGGCGCTGTATTTCCGTGAAGACGGCAGCATGAAGCGAGTCGGCGAAACCCTGGTGAACCCTGCTCTGGCGGCGACGTTCCGCGCCATGGCTACGCACGGGGTGGAGGATTTCTACCGCGGTGAAACCGCGCGAAAGATCGTCGAGGCCGTACGGAATGCACCCGTTAATCCCGGCGATCTGACAATGGACGAT
>JAFLCR010000078.1 GCA_017302755.1 Alphaproteobacteria bacterium | reverse complement strand
CCACGAAGAAGCGCGAAATCCAGGCCACGTTCAATCTGGCGAAATCGGGAGCGTATTCGGGAAGATACGTGAAAATTTCCATGTCCTACTCCGCAAAGGGATTTTTGGAGTCTTTGAACGTCAGGCGAATCGGCACGCCGGGAAGATCAAAATCGTCACGCAGGCTGTTGGCGAGATAGCGCTGGTAATCTCCGGGAACGTCGCCGGTGCGGCTTCCGAACAAAATGAATTCCGGCGGCCTTGCCTTGGCCTGGGTGGCGTAACGCAGCCGCAAGCGGCGCCCCTTCACCACGGGCAGAGGGTGGCGAGACGTCACTTCCTCCAACCAGCGATTCAGCTTGGCGGTGGTGACGCGGCGGTTCCAGACGTCGTGCGCGTTCAGCACCGCATCCATCAGCTTATCAAGCCCGCGTTTCTGCAGTGCCGAGAGGCTCACCACGGGCACGCCTTTGATGTGGGAGAGGTTATCTTCCACCTGCTCGCGGATCTCGCGCATTCGGGCATTGGTGTCGGGAACCTCGTCCCATTTGTTGACGCCGATGACCAGCGCCCTGCCTTCGCGGATGACTAGCGCCGCAATGGAAATATCCTGGGCTTCCAAACCGCGCGCCGCGTCCAGCAGCAGCACCACGACCTGCGCGTAACGCCCCGCACGCAAACCGTCGCTCACCGCCATCTTTTCCAGGGGGTCGGTAATGTTTGCTTTCTTGCGCATGCCCGCCGTATCCACCAGGCGGATCGGCGTTCCCTTATATTCCCAGGAAACGGCGATCGCATCGCGCGTCATTCCCGCCTCCGGGCCGGCGATGACACGCTCTTCGCCGAGCAGCGCGTTCAATAATGTCGATTTTCCCGCGTTGGGCCTGCCGACGATCGCCAGCTGCAATTCTGCTTTTTCTTCTTCCCCGCCTTCCTCTTCCTGCACCGCCTCTGCAAGCGGTTCCAGCGCCTGATACAGATCGGCCAGACCTTCCCCATGCGCCGCCGAAATGCAGACCGGCTCCCCCAGACCTAGCGTATAAGCTTCGCTGGCAAAGCTGCCGCCCGTTCCCTCGCACTTGTTCACCAACAAGATGATCGGTTTTCCCTGCTGGCGTAGCCACTGGCCGAAATGGCGATCCATCGGATGAACTCCGACCCTGCCGTCGATCATCATGAGCACCGCATGTGCTTCTTTTACGGCCCGCGAAGTTTGTGCAAACATGCGCGACTGGAGCGTTTCTTCCTCGGCCTCTTCCAACCCGGCG
Organism: Alphaproteobacteria bacterium; assembly: GCA_017302755.1. GTDB lineage: Bacteria > Pseudomonadota > Alphaproteobacteria > Rickettsiales > JAFLCR01 > JAFLCR01. The sequence goes on along the minus strand of JAFLCR010000078.1, from coordinate 8,296 downwards.
GTATCGAGAATCCGGAATTCGAGCGGCCCGATTTTCGCCGCGCCTTCGCGCCGGTCACGCGTGACGCCGGGCATATCGTCCACCAACGCGTGCCGTGTACCCGTCAGGCGGTTGTAAAGGGTGGATTTGCCCACGTTGGGACGGCCGACAATGGCAACAGTGAACGGCATTACCGGATGGCCACCAACCTGCCCTTGCGGGTAACGGCATACAACACGCCGCCTGCAGTCACCGGGGCGCGGGTGATGCCGTCGGGAATCGACACCTCACGCACGAGACGGCCATCAACGGGGGAAAGCAGCACCAATTTTCCATGCGCACCGGTCATCAGCACGTAATCTCCCGCAAGCACTGGGCCGGACCATATCAGCGGCTCTTTCTGTTTTTCCGGATCGGCAAAAGAAGGTAACTGGGCCACCCAGCGAATGCGTCCATCAAGTTTCTGAACGCAGGCCAGGGTGTTGTTCACGGAAAGCACAAAAAGATAATCCCCCGCAAGCCATGGCGTCTGTATGGAGGCGATTTTCTGCTCCCAGCGTCGCTCCCCCGTGCGCAGGTTAAGCGCGGAGAGCGAACCGTTGCTGCTCACCGCATAAACCACCCCGCCTTCAATGACCGGATTGCCGCTGATGTCATAAAGCACCGCGCTTCCTGTTCCACGCCGGTTACCAATATTCTCCTGCCAGAGCTGCCTGCCGGTGGCCGTCGTCAGGCCGTAGATTTCTCCGGAAGAATACGGCGTCACAATGATGCCCTCTTCAATCGCGGGAGATGCCGCGCCGATAAACCCGGCAATCTCACCCAAGCCAGCGGCCTTCCACATCACACGGCCATCCTGTGGAGACAATGCGAAAATCTGGTTGTCCTTGCTGACAACAAACAGCTTCGCCTCAGCAATTTTCGGGGCGGCACGCAGAGGCACGCCCAAAGAGCGGCGCCATAATTCCTTGCCCGTCGCCGGATCAATACCGATGACATCGCCGAAACCCGCGGAGGCAAAAAGACGTCCTTCACCAAACACCAGTCCACCGGCCAGCATATCCTGCTGATCGTCTTTTTTAGCCAGGGGTGTTTTCCATAAAACGCGGCCAATATCCGCCGCATCATGCGCGGAAATGACGCCGGCTCCGTCCATGGCGAAAACTTTGCGGTCAGCAACTACGGGCTGTGCCGCCATGCGGGTTTCCCATTCCCTTCCCTCGCCGGCTTCGCTTTCCTGGATGTTTCCCGGATTGCCTCCCCAGCTTACCCGGCCGACATAGTTGGATGCCGCCCCCCCAACCTGCGGCCATTCTGCCTTCGCTTCCGAGGGAGGCAGCGTCACGGCCTGAGTCAGCGCCGGGTCGGCTACAATGTTGCCATCCTGTGCCAGCACGGAAATCCGTTTGCCGGGCAACGGCGGTTCGTCTTTCTCCGCGCCCATCCAATCCGGCATATATGAGCAGGCAGTCAGCGCCAGCGCCAGTAGCGGTATGCTTGCGTATTTCATTTGGGTGTCCCGTTTATCTGCATCAGCGCGCGGGTGGCACGCATGCGTGCCGTTTCAGGCACGCCAGCTTCCTTGGATAAGGTTTCCAGATCGGCCTTTGCCATATCCTGCTTGCCCGCATCAAGGAATTTTCCGGCACGGATTTCCAAAGCCTGCGGCCAAAGCGGGCCGCGGGCGGCGATTATGGCATCAAGCAATGGCACAGCTTCATCCGCGCTCAGCTTGCTGGCCAACGCGATCGCGGCCATATTGCGAACATAGATATCCGCGCTTTTATCCTGCGCCAGCTTGCGATAGGCATCGTAGGCTTCTTTTTGCTTGCCGAGCTTTTCCAGGGCGGCCGCTTCCTGCAAGGCGCCAAGCGCCGCATAGCCTTCCGCCTTGCCCGCCCGCAATTCGGCAAAATGCCCGGCTGCTTCCTTCCATTTGCCGTCCCCGGCTTCGGAAAACGCGGTTTGGAACAATCCGCCCGCTGTTTCCTGCAGTGACATCTGATGCTGCTTCCACCAGGCATGCGCGCCCGCTGCCGCCACCAGAAGCGCCGCCACCGTGATCAGCGCCGAGCCGTAACGCTGCCACAGGCGCTGCCATTTTTCACGTTCGATGTCTTCTTTAAGTTCGCGGATCAGATCTTCAGCCATGGGTCGTCTTCCAGAATTGAGCCGGCATTATAAGCATGTCCGCCGCCAGAGCGCAAACGCGCTCAAGCCACCTCATGGACACGTCATGGAAGCTTATTTTCCCGTAAATAAAGGCTCAAGCACCCGCACAGACCGCATTAGCTGACTAAGTGCCTCATATTGCTCAATATTAAGATTAAGCGAGATCACCACGCCGGTCGTTTTCTCGGTTGCGGCCTCCTGGAGGTTTTCAAATTTAACTGCCGGGGCTTCCTTTATTTCCTGAGCTTTGGTCACACCGCGATAAAGCGTCACCTTCTTATGAATAGAGTTGGGCAGCGTGCGTGGCTCGTACCTGATTTGCTGCTGGCCAAGAAGCTTTTCCACCTTCTGACGGTTGCGCTTAGTGGCGCGCATGCCCCCCACCAGCTGAATAAGCCGTTCGACTTCCACTTTGGCCACGCGCTTGCCATTGAATAACGTTTCGATGTCTTGCTGCATATCCCTCATCCTTTATTTATATCTTTTATAAGGATGGCCTATGTACTTAAATGACAATAAACCGTCAATTCTTTTTGCCCGCGTCCATCTGCCGCAATGCTTCCGAGACCACAATTCCCGCGCTGACTGCAAGGTTCAATGAACGAGCTCCCTCCCTCATGGGAATACGTATTTTTGCGTCGCACATCGCGTGAATATCCTGGGGCACTCCCGCCGATTCCCGTCCAAAAAGCAAAATATCCCCGGCGCCGAATTGCCACTGCGTATAAGCCACACTGCCTTTGGTAGTCATCAACACAAGGCGGTTTTGGTCGTGTTGGCTTAAGAACGCCTCCCAGGACGAATGATAGGAGTAATCCGCAAGATGGATATAATCCATCGCCACTCTTCTTACGCGCGCATCATCAAAGGGAAAGCCGCATGGCCCGATGATGTCCACACCCACGCCAAAGCATGCGCTGATGCGAAGCACCGCGCCCACGTTCTGGGGAATATCGGGGTGATACAGGGCAATCCGCACTATTTCGGGCGCGCCTTTTTCGCTTTCTCCTCGTCCCACCACCAGGTATCCGGGAAACCAAGAGCGTATTTGGGGCTAACGGCAGGCCTGGAAAACTTATCCCAGTAAATAATGCGGAAGCTACGCAAATGCCAATTTGGAATCACATAGTGATTCCATAGCAAAACCCTATCCAGCCCTTTGCATGCTGCCACGAGGGTTTCCTGGCTGTTTGCATGGACGATTTTGTCCACCAGCTCGTCCACTGCCGGATTTTTGATGCCGATGAGATTGGCGCTGCCGGAGACATCCGCTTTGGACGAATGCCAGTAATTGATCTGCTCATTGCCGGGGGAATTGCTCTGACCGAAGACATGCACCGCCATGTCGAAGTCAAAATCATCGATGCGTTTCTGATATTGGCTTGCATCCACCACCCGCATGGTCGCCGCCACCCCCAGGCGCTTGAGATTCTGAATCACCGGGCCGATCACCCGCTCGAACGCGGAAGAATTCAGCAGAAATTCGATCTGCAGCGTTTCTCCTTTGTTATTTTCAAGCTTGCCTTCTTTGATATGCCAGCCCGCTTCCTCGAGCAAAGCCTTCGCCTTGAGAAGCCCTTCACGGTTCGATCCCGATCCATCGCTTTTAGGAGGCGCATATTCCTCCGTAAACACTTCTGGTGGCAGCTTGTCGCGCAACGGCTCAAGCAGTTTCAGCTCTTCCGGCCCCGGCACCCCTTTGGCTGCATACATGGAGTTAGAGAAATAGCTTTTGGTTCGGACATAGGAATTATTGAAAAGCTGTTTGTTGCTCCACTCGAAGTCGAAGGCATAGGCCAGCGCTTGCCGTACTTTAGGGTCGCTGAACTTGGGGCGGCGGATGTTATAAATGAACGCCTGCATGCCCGTCGGGATCTCATGACGGATCTCTTCCTTCTTGAGTCTTCCTTCTTTCACCGCCGGCGTGTCGTAGCTCGTGGACCATATACGGGCGATGTTTTCGGCGCGAAAATCGTAGTTTCCTGCTTTCAACGCCTCTACGGCCACGGTTTCGTCACGATAGTAGTCATAAATGACGCGGTCAAAATTATTGCGTCCCTTATTCACCGGAAGGTCTTTTCCCCAGTAATTCGGGTCGCGCTGATAAACGATCTTCCGTCCTGGTTCCAGTTTTTCCACCTTGTACGGACCGCTGCCGACCGGAGGCTCAAGCGAGGTTTTGTCAAAGGCATGTTTTTGATAGTAGGCCTTGGAAAGAACGGGCATCTGCCCCGCAATCATCGGAAGCTCGCGGTTCGTATTATTCTTGAATACGAAGCGTACTTTGCGTTCGTCCAAAGCCTCGATTTTTTCTACATCCTTGTAATAAGCCTGGTAGAAAGGCTGGCCTTTTTCCTTAAGAATCTCAAAAGAAAATACGACATCCGCTGCGGTTACCGGCGTACCGTCGTGGAACCTGGCCTCTTTGCGCAAGGTAAAAGCGACCCAGTGCTTGTCCTTGGGCATTTCAACGCTTTCCGCAAGCAACCCGTATTGGGCGAAGGGCTCATCCTCCGAAGACATCATCAAGGTTTCGAACAATCCCCCAATGCCCGCAGCGGCCATGCCTTTTAAGATAAAGGGGTTCAGGCTGTCATACGTGCCCAGCGCCGCCAGCCTCACCTCTCCGCCTTTAGGCGCATCCGGATTCGCATATTCAAAATGGGTAAAGCTCTCAGGATATTTCAAGGCTCCGAAAAGCGACTGGCCGTGCGAGGTGGTTGTCTCCTGCGCCCACGCATGCCCCGAAGACAGCACTACCAGGGCCACCAGCCCGCCACCCAGAATTCGCCGTATGCTCATATGTATCGCCTATTTCCAGGGAGAAGCTCCAGGAGCAGCCTTCTGCTCACGCAAACGATCGAACACGGTCAGCGCCTGCGCCACCATGCCGCCAACATCGCCCGCCTGGCTCGGCAACAACACCGTGGTGCTTTCCTGCGCCAGTTTCTTGAATGCCTCCACATATTGTTCGGCGATGCGCAGAGCCACCGCCTGCTCGCCACCACTCTTGGTGATCGCCAACGCGATTTTCTCAATGCCGCCCGCTGTCGCTTCGGCCACGGCGAGAATTGCCGCCGCTTCGCCTTTCGCTTTGTTGATCTGCTCCGTCATCGCGCCTTCGGATTTGAGCACCAGTTCCTGCTTGGAGCCTTCCGCGTTGTTGATCTGCGCCTGACGCTTGCCCTCGGATTCGAGAATGGACGCGCGCTTCTGACGGTCCGCGGCCACCTGCAGCTCCATCGCTTTAAGCACGCTATTGGGCGGGTTGATGTCCTTGATCTCGTAACGCATGCACTGAATGCCCCAGCTCTGCGCCGCATGATTGATCGCGGTCACGATATTGGCGTTCAGTGTTTCGCGCTCTTCAAACGTCTGATCCATTGTAAGCTTGCCAATTTCCGAACGCATGGTGGTCTGCGCCAGCTGCGTCACGGCATAAACGGGATCGGCAACGCCATAAGACGCAGCCACGGGATCGACAATGCGGAAATAAATCACGCCATCGAGCACCAGCGTTACGTTATCGCGGGTAATACCGCTTTGGCCGGGAACATCGCGCGCCACTTCCTTCAGCGAGTGCTTATAGGAAACGCGTTCGATATACGGCACCAGGAAATTCAGCCCCGGTTCAAGCTTACGATCAAACCGGCCCAGTTTTTCAATAATCCACGCCTGCTGCTGCGGCACGATTTTGACGCCCTTCCAGATAGTGAGGGCAAAAATGAAAGCGATCGCCAAAAAGAAAAAGGTAAAGAAATCCATGGCTCAGTCCTCTAATGGTGGTGCAGGGCGCAAGCCTTCGCAGGCCACTTGCATTATGCGGCTAAATATAGCAGGTGCAAGCGCTTCGCTGTTTACTCCATCAGGATTTCGAGTTTGATTCCTCCTTAAAGGAAATACGCTCAAAAAAAGGGATAATGAAATTTAACCCAGGCAGCAGCCGGCGGTGAAACTTTCCCTGCCTTTCAACGCTCCACACCTGCCGCATAGGCACCATTTTGATGCTTTGGCTCAGAAAAACCAAGCTCATGGCAACTATCACTAAAAGCGCAGCGGCCATTACGCCGCCTTAACAATTACCGTCACGCCCTGTACATCCACAACGACGACTTCCGCACCTTCCGGCAGAGACGTGACATGTGCGTCATGTGCCAGGCGGGCGCGCATGATGGTGCCAGACCAGCGCACTTCGCCTTCCTGACCCGCCACCAGGCCGCCCTTGCCCACCGTGGCGAACGAGCCTACCATGTTCTTGTATTCCTGCTTGGGTGGACGGCGGTAAAAATGCTTGAGCGGGCGCCACAGCAGCGCCGCCCAGACCACGGTCATCGTGCACCACCAGGCGATCTGGGCCAGAATGCTGGTTTCATCCACGATGTTGGATTCGACAATCAGCGCCACGCTCAGCGCCCCGAAACCCGCAAAGAGAAGGCCCACACCGGCGATGGCAAAGGCTTCCATGGCCACCATGACGGCGCCTGCCACCAGCCACCACAACGCGATATGTTCCATCGGCCGACCTTTCCCTGTTTATGGAAGCGGGTATCCAGTGCTTCCGTTTTCCCGCATATAGGCGATCACGTTGGCAATGTCCTCAGGCTTAGATAAGCCTGCAAACGACATTTTAGTTCCGGGGAGATACTGCTTGGGACTCTTCAGGAAAGCGAACAGCGCCTCGTAATCCCATTTTTTGCCTGCTGCATGCGCTTCAGACATGGCTTTGGAATAGCTGAATTCCTTGTTATGACCCACGACACCGCCAACCACGCCGTATTGGTTAGGTCCAACCTTATTAGGCCCGCCCTGCTCCACGGAATGGCAGGAAACGCATTTCTTGAACACGTCCGCTCCCAGCTTGGCATCCGCCTTGGCCATCAGCGCCGGAATATCGAGTTTTACCTCAACCTTGGGTGCGCCACCCGGAGCGACCGCCTCTTCGGCGCCTTCTATGGTATAGCCTCGGTGTTCCAGGTGTTTTTCTGGCTTGTAGAGCGCATCAGTGACCACGCCCGTCAGCATCGCCGTCAGCCCAGCGATAAGCACTGAGGCGGCAATCTTATTCCATTTTAAGTCGTCCATGAGCCATTCCAATGAATCAATTGGATATTCCGGGCAAGCTATACTGTGGCGCAAGGCATGTGGCAAGTGGCAAGAACGCTTCTTGGGACAGGAAAAATCGCCCGGCTTGCTTCCTTGGCAATATCGCCTAATCTCTGGCGATTGTTATATCCATGGCCTTAGTTATGCGCCCTATTCTGCTGATCCCTGCCCGGCTGGCAGCCTCAAGGCTGCCGGAAAAGCCCTTGGCCGATATCCATGGCAAGCCCATGATCGCGCATGTATGGGAACGGGCGGTGGCGGCGGAACTCGGCCCCGTTCATGTGGCCTGCGACTCGCCGCGCATCGCTTCTGTAATTGAGGCCGCGGGGGGAAACGCCATTTTGACCGACCCCGCTCTTCCCTCGGGTTCGGACCGCATCCACGCCGCCCTGGCCCATGCCGACCCGAACGGCCGGCATGACGTCGTCATCAATCTCCAGGGCGACATGCCCGGCATCGACCCCGGCATCGTCCGCCGCGCCGCCGCTCTCCTGGATGACCCCTCCGTGGATATCGGCACCCTCGCCTGCCCCATCACGAAACCGGGCCGCGAATCATTGCCGAACGTCGTGAAACCGGTGGTTTCCTTTCGCAACGCCGATGCCGGCCGCGCCCTTTACTTCACCCGTGCCACCGCTCCGTACGGCGGCGGTCCCTATTTTGAGCATATCGGCCTGTACGCTTACCGCCGCACGGCACTGGAGCGATTCGTGTCGCTGCCGCCTTCGCCCCTTGAAAAACGTGAAAGCCTGGAGCAGCTTCGCGCCCTGGAAGCGGATATGCACATCGCCATCGCCATCGTCCCTCATTTTCCTCTCAGCGTCGATACGCCGGAAGATCTGGCGCAGGCGCGTGATTCCCTTCGTCCTTAACTCTATTCAGGAACTCCTATGCCCGCTTACGATATTCTCGCCATCGGCAACGCCATCGTTGACGTCCTTGCCCATGTCGGAGACGACTTTCTGAACACGCACGCCATTGCCAAGGGCGGCATGACGCTGATCGATGAAGCGCGCGCCGAAGCGCTTTACGCCGCCATGCC
>JAFLCR010000077.1:1527-9603 GCA_017302755.1 Alphaproteobacteria bacterium | reverse complement strand
CCCGCTCACCGGGGGCACGGGCACCGGCTCGGCTTCGGGCTTCTTTTCCACCGTGGGAATGGGCAGCGGCCTCTTCTCGCGCGGCGGCAGATCCTGCATCAGCGCGAAACTGCGGCGATACCATTCGCTGGCCGGGAAATTGCCGCCAAGCACGGCGGCGTTGCGCTGCGCCTCGTCGCGCAGCCCCAGCGCCAGGTTCGCCTCGACCAGGCGGTGCAGCGCCTCGGCGGTGTGGCTGGTGGTCTGGTAATTGTTGACCACGTATTTGAAACGGTTGATCGCCGCCAGGTAATCCTGCCGCTTGAGGTAATAGCGGCCGATGGTCATCTCCTTGCCCGCGAGATGGTCGTCCACCAGGTCGAGCTTCAGCTTGGCGTCACGCGCGTAGGACGTATTGGGAAAGCGCTTCACCACCTCGGTGAGGGCGATCTGCGCCTGTTCGGTGACCTTCTGGTCGCGCCCTACGTCGGTGATCTGCTCATAAGAGCAGATGGCGAGCAGGTAATAGGCGTACGGCGCCAGCTCATTGCCCGGATGCAGGCGCACGAAGCGCTCAAGCACGGCCATGGCGATCTCGTATTCGCCGATCTTGTAATTGGCGTAAGCCGTCATCAACGTGGCGCGCGTGGCCCACGGCGAATAGGGGAACAGCCGCTCGACGTCCTCGAAATGCAGGATGGCTTTTTTATAGGAACGCCCCTGCATGGCGTCCATCGCCATGTTGTAGCCTTCCTCGGCGCTCTTGAACTCGGGGCCGGAATCTTCCCGATCCTCGCCCGCGCACCCCGCGATCGCGACGCTGATTGCCGCCACACCCAGCCAACGCTGCCACTGCTTCACGCACATCTCCTCATTTGAAGTCGCGTGAAGTTTAGCGATTGCTTAAGGGAAAGAAAGGGGGGATTTGCGATAATCCCCACGAGTAGGAAAAACGGGAAAGCTGATTATTTCTTCAGGAAAAGCTCATACCCAACAATAGCTAACGCCAGCACCCCTCCCGGAATATGCGGATAAAGCACCATCCTGGGAACGGCCCAATGATGATCCTTGAAATTGTACCTGTAGAAAAACACCGCCACCATCAGGGAAACCCAGAAATGGATCAAGCATAGGAACCATGTTTCCCATTTAAAAAAGAGAAGATTCAGAAGCAACAGCCAGATCTGCGCCAACCTGCTGAAGGCATTTGCGCAAAGAGCCAGTTTAAATGCTTTTTTCCAGGGAAGCCCAACCGGGCTCACGCGCCTCAGTATAGGGGCTTCAACCAAGGCAAATACCAGCGGCCCGCCCAGCAGATAGGCGACGCCGTAGCCCACCAACAGGCCTAATGCAACCGCAAGCAATGCAACACCCTCGCCAGGGCCAACCGTATGACTGCCGGCGATTGCCGGATAAAGAAGTAAGGCCGCTCCTAAAAGCGCTGGAATATACTTCCAGGAAATCAAGCTACTTCCGGCACCTTTTCGCCGCTCACCCGCCACGCCGTATTATCGGCCATCAACGCGCGCAGGAGCTTGTTGTTGAGCCCGTGCCCGGAGCGGAAGCCCTCGACGCTGCCCTGGATGTGCGCCCCGGCGAGGAACAAATCGCCCACGGCATCCAGCACCTTATGGCGCACGAATTCGTCCGTATAGCGCAAGCCCTCGGCGTTCAGCACCTTATCCGGCCCGATGACGATGGCGTTCTCCAGCGAGCCGCCGCGGGCGAGGCCCGCCGCACGCATCTGCTCCACCTCTTCGGCGAAGCCGAAGGTGCGGGCGCGGGCGAGGTTTTTCTTGAAGCAGGCGCCGTCGATCTCATAGGTGATCTTCTGCTCGGCGATCGCCGCGTGCGGAAAGCGGATCTCCATGCCGATGGAGAACCCTTCGCCGGGCGCGATGCGCGCCGTCGCGCCGTTTTCCGAAACTTCGACGGGCTTGAGCACCTGGATCACCCGGCGCGCCGCCTGCTGCTCGCGCTTGCCGGCGCATTCGAGCAGGAACACGAAAGGTTCGGAGGAGCCGTCCATGATGGGCACTTCCGGCCCGTCCACTTCGATGAGGGCGTTATCGATGCCGCAACCCCACAGCGCCGCCATCAGATGCTCGACCGTGGCAATGGAGACGTCGCCGTCCATCAGCGTGGTGCCCAAGCGGGTGGCGCCCACCAGGCGAAAATCGGCGGCGATTTCGTTCTGCCCCTGAAGATCGGTGCGGCGGAAGCGGATGCCGGTATTCTCGGCGGCGGGGTGAAGGCGCATCTGCACCATTTCCCCGGAGTGCAGGCCGATGCCGGAGCAGGTCACGGCGTGGCGGAGGGTCGTCTGAGCTTGGGTCATTTTTTTTCTCGAAGGTTGTCTTGGGTATAAAAATACCCCCCCTCCTGACGCAACGCAAAAACCGGTTTGTTACATTATATTACATAAACCACGCATAAGGCGTTGTAAGCGAATATAAAAACCAAAGAAAAAGGGGGCCGCAGCCCCCTTGAAACGTGCTTTCTCTCTCTCAGTTTGCCTGGCGCCTCAGAAACGCCGGGATCTCCAGGTATTCATCCGCCTTCTGTGCCTTGGTTTCAGCCAAAGGCGCCTCGCCCCGCGGGGTCTCGCGGCGCGGCTGCTCGGCTTGCAGCTCGGGCCTGACCTCGCCCTTGCCGGACAAGGCGCGGCCAAGCGTGTTGAACAGGTTGAACCCGCCCGCTTCTTTCGACTCCGCCACCTGTTTGGCTACTGGGGACGGAATAGGCTTGGCCTGCGGCCGGACGGCGGCAGTGCTGGCAAAATACGGCGTCGGGCGCTGCTGCGGCTCCACGGGGCGCGGCGGAATGAAGGCCTGAGAGGCCTGGCCGCCGCCTGCCGCGGCGGCCATGACGGGGGCGACCATCACGGGCTCCATCTTGGATTCGAAGGCGAACACCGGCTCGCCTTCCTTGGGCGCGGCGCCTTCGGACTGGAGGGCCATGACTGTGCCCGGCGCGGGCTGCGGACGCGACGGCGCCACGGCGGCCTGCGGCATGGGATAGGCCTTGGGGGCGGCCGGCTTGGCTGCGGATTGCGTATGGGGTTTCGGCTGCGCGGCCGACGCGGCCTCGATGCCGGTTGCAACCACGGACACGCGAATCTTGCCCTGCATCTGGCTGTTGAAGGTGGAGCCGAAAATGATGTTCGCCTCGGGGTCCACTTCCTCGCGGATGCGGTTGGCGGCTTCATCCACCTCATACAGGGTGATGTCCGGCCCGCCGGTGATGTTGATCAGCACGCCGCGCGCGCCCTTCATGGACACATCATCAAGCAGCGGGTTGGAAATCGCGGCTTCGGCGGCGTCGATCGCACGGCGGTCGCCTTCGGCTTCGCCGGTGCCCATCATCGCCTTACCCATTTCGCGCATCACGGTGCGGATATCCGCGAAATCGAGGTTGATAAGACCGGGCATGACCATGAGGTCCGTCACCCCGCGCACGCCGGAATGGAGCACGTCGTCCGCCATCTTGAACGCATCGGCGAAGGTCGTCTTCTCATTGGCGAGGCGGAAAAGGTTCTGGTTGGGAATGACGATCAGCGTATCCACATATTGCTGCAGTTCGTTCAGCGCGCCTTCCGCAATGCGCATGCGGTGCGAGCCCTCGAACTGGAACGGCTTGGTCACCACGCCGACGGTGAGAATCCCCTGCTCCCGCGCCATGCGCGCAATCACCGGCGCCGCGCCGCTGCCCGTGCCGCCGCCCATGCCGGCAGTGATGAACACCATATTGCTGCCGTCGAGATGAGCGGCCATTTCTTCAATGACTTCCTCCGCCGCACCGCGCCCCACATCGGGAACCGCGCCGGCGCCAAGGCCGCGCGTCAGGCTGGGGCCGAGCTGCACTTTCTTTTCCGCGAGCGAGTGCTCCAGCGCCTGGGCATCGGTATTGGCCACCACGAAGCTCACGCCCTCGAGATTGGCGTTGATCATGTTGTTGACCGCGTTACCACCCGCTCCTCCAACGCCGATGACCGTGATGCGCGGGCGCATCGTATCGTTACGAGGGGGGATATGCAGGTTGAGCGTCATTGTGGCCTCCAGGTTACGCTTGCGGAGAAATATTTGCCCTTATTAAACTACTATATCTTGATTAACTCAAGCCCGTTTCAACAAGAAACAGCGGTTTTTTTGCGCATCCTGTAGTAGGTGCACCTGCCGCGCGCTCAAAAATTCTCTTTCACCCAGACAAGCGCCTTCTTGAAGAGCCCGCCCGCCGGCGCCGCCGAAACCGCGCCGCCGCGCCTCCCCGCGAGCGCTCCTTCGAGCAGCCCGACCACGGTGGCAAACGCAGGGCCGGAAGTGGATTCCGCCAATCCCTCAAACGTCTTGGGGCGGGCAAGCCGCGCCTGTTTGGAAAGCATCTGCGACGCGAAATCCCGCAGCCCCAGCAGCTGCGACGCCCCGCCCGTCAATACCAGCCGCTTGCCCGCAACCTTATCGAAGCCGGAGGATTCGAGCTTTCCGCGCACCATCTCGAAAATCTCCTCCATGCGCGGCCGCACGATGCCGATGAGCGCGAGCCTGGGCACGGACTGGTTTTCATTTTCGTCCGAATCATCCCCCGTCATGCGCGGCACGTCGATCAAGTCGCGCGAATCGGCGATGCTGGAAATCACGCTGCCATGCAGCGTCTTGATGCGCTCGGCGGCGGCGATGCTGGTCGAAAGCCCCTTGGCGATGTCGCTCGTCACATGGATGCCGCCGACCGGCACCGAATCCGTATAGACGCACCTGCCCTCGAAGAAGACGGAGAACTTCGTCACCCCTCCTCCCATGTCGATGATGCACGCGCCAAGCTCCTTCTCATCATCCGCCAGGCAAGCCTGCCCGGCGGCATAGGAAGACTCCACAAACCCCACCGGCTCCAGATGGCAACGCGCCACCGAGGCGGCGAGGTTGCGCAGCGCCGTCGCGCCCACGGTCACCACGTGCAGATTGGCCGAAAGCCGGCTGCCGAACATGCCGCGCGGGTCGATGATGCCGCTTTCCTGGTCGAGCGTGTAATTGACTGGAATCACGTCGATGACATGCCGGTCCTCCTGGCGAAAGCCGCTCCTGCCCTGGTCGATGACTTTTCTTAAATCACGCACCGTCACCGCGCCGCCGGGCAGCGGCACTTCCACATGCACGCGCAGGGAAGAAGGCGCGCCGCAGGACACATTGGCCACCACGCGCTCAATGGTTTCGCCCGCCATCTGCTCGGCAGCATGGACAGCAGCGACGATGGACTGCTCCGCCTGGCCAACATCCGCGATCGCGCCCGCCTTGATACCCTGGGAAAGCTGATGCCCAATTCCCGCGATGCGGGCTTTCCCCTGGTCGTCCACCTTGGCGATCAGGCACACAACCTTGGAGGAACCGATATCTAAAACGGCAACGACGCTGGATTTGGGTTTGGACATGCCATCGGTATAGCGCAAGCCGGAAGCGCCGTACAGAGCGATTCCGCGGCGGGGACGCACCGGCGCGCCACCGCCTGCCGCCCGGCAATACCTCCGTTCGAAAAAAAAATTCGCGTCCGTCATTTCCGCGAAGGCGGGACTCTCAAGCCCCCAAGCGCTGTGCCAAGTTTCACCTTAAGATTCCCGCCTTCGCGGGAATGACATATTCAAGCTGAGTTACTGCCTTGATCCTTATGTCATAAACTTGTCATAAAACTCTTTTATTCTTGCATGATGCAGGATTATGCACCCGAAACGGATGAGAAAATCATCTGCGGCCAGTTCACCCAGGCCTGGGCCGCCGAGCGACGCGGCGATAAGTCACGGCGCCGCGTGAGCATCTTCCCGTGGGATATGCCTGAGGCGCATCCCGCCATTCTGCATTTACCTGAAGAAGACGCCGCCACCCCCGCCGTTTCCGGCTTCGAGCCGAACGAAGACGCCATCAACGCCTACTTCGACCACAAGATCGACGAGCTCCGCAACGCCGTGCTGCTCGCCCGCTTCAACCGCAGCGCCGCCGGAGATCTGAAGAAACTCGCCCACGACCTGGCCGACGAAATCCAGCAATACGGAACGCAGATCGACCCCTCGATCGTCCAGGAAGCCCAAAGCGCCATCGAGCAGGCCCGTGTTCTGGAAATCCAGCAGCAGCAGAACCTTGTATCCTTCGGCGGCATCGGTGGCCGGGCCTTGTCGGCGGCCTGAACCGTCACAATTCCTTCATTGCACCGACCAAAAACCGTCATCTCTCCTTCTTATGCTTTGCCCGATTATGGCAAAGGAATATTCATGAGAAAACTGCGCGCGCTACTCAGGCTTGAAGGTACAATACCTGCCGAAGAAGCCTCCCCATTGGCTACGTCCGCCATTCCTTCGCAATCGGAGTTTGCACCTGACCTGCTTCCTTCCGCCGAAGAGCTGAAAACCCTGGCAGAGGGCTTTGATGATAAACAAAACCTACTAGCGCTCATCGTCAAGCTTGAGCTATTCCGCGGCCATCCAGAACGCTTCGCGCAACGCCTGATGACACGACCAACAGAAGGAGATCGCTTCTTCCTTGGACAATACATCCGCCTGAATTGGGATGTCTTAAGAGAAGCCTTCGGGAATCTGTTTTTTGAAATCCTGCAAGATCACCCGCACTTGATACGCGATACATTGCTCATAGACGCTGGCGATTGGTGGCATACGACGATCATTTGGAACATCTTAACCCACGACGATGGCGCATTCCTGGAGCGCCTGGCGCACACGCTCGCACCCCGCCCCGATATTCTTTTTGAGGTGATGGGAACCATATTCAGCCATATCGATACTTTTAGTGATCGTCGTTGCATCCCGGGTGTACGCACCCTGCTGGATACAATGAGAGGGCATCCTCAGGAAGTTCATGCCCTTTTGTTAACCAAGCAGGCAGGCGACAAAGATAAAACCAAATCCGCCATTAAAGGATCATTTTTCTGGGAAGCACCCATTATAACGGATCTGAAGCTGGTTTTCCGCGATCATCCCGAAATGTTCCGCGAACTTCTGCTTGCTTCGGAATACGTGCACAAACTCGCCAAAACACACCATGTAAAAGGCATGGCCAGCCTGGCGGAAGATCTGAAAGAGTTTCCAGGCCTTCTCCATGAAGCGGTCACGGCGCCAAGAGCCGAAGATGGCAATACGCCAATCGACATCGCCATACAAAGAGGCGGAATCAATGGTCTCTTCCTCTTTCTCGAAGCGGCGGAACAGATACCCGCCTTCCCGCATCACCTGGGCGCGCAGCTGCTTTTTCCTTATGCCACGCCTCATGAAACCGATGGAGCGCTACCTGAACTCGAGGCGTTGAAACAGAGCCTGAAATACGATAACGGCCAATGGATTCTTCCGCCGCCAAAGCCCGGCAGCCGGGAATCCATTATTGTTCTCTGTGTGCTCGAACGCCTGCACCAGCTGATGCAGGTCTTCCACCCCGGGATTGACGACGGCCAGGCCTACAACACCCCGACGCTGCTGCCATGGATCGCCGAGGCCTCGCGCAAATACACCGGAGGCTGGCAGAAGATATACGAAGCGCTGCTGCCCTTCTCCGGTTCGGATATCGCCGATCTGCGAGACATGATGCACGAAATCCTTACCTACGTCGCCGTGCCTTATTTTGCCCAAAATCTCGGCGAACAGGCAAAAGAGATCGATGGGAATACGATCATCGAGGTGATGGACGCCGCCATGCCCCACCTCGCCATGGCGCTGTTCAAGAATTCCAGCATCGTCCACATCCTCAAGCACTCACGCAACTGGCATCAGAGGCGCGCCGCCATCCTGGGCGAAATCCGGGACTTTCCCGAAGAAGGGGAATGGCACGCCTTGCTGGACGAAAAAACCGCCATTGTCACGCAAGGTCCCGCAAAAGGCTGGGAAATCATTAACCTTACCTCTTCGAATGAGTTGCAATACGAGCACGAAGTGATGGGCCATTGCATCAACGGCTACAGCCCCTACTGCAAGGCGACATCCCAAAGCGCGCACTCCGATATCCTGACCATCCGCGACCAGAGCGGCAACCCTCAGTTCACTCTGGAGCTGAAGCGCGTTCCCGTTGCCGATGCCGATATCGTGCCGCCGGGAAAACACTCCCATGGCCT
>JAFLCR010000077.1:0-1513 GCA_017302755.1 Alphaproteobacteria bacterium | reverse complement strand
AACCCCACCCAGCAGGCAGCGCCCGACTGGTTCGTGCAGGCCGCGCAAACAGGTGAGATCAAACTCAGCATGTATCCCATGGGCGATATGAAGGATAGCAGCAACCATACCCTCAATGTTCTGAACAGCATTGGCTTCGAACCCACGCCGGAAGCGCGGGAAAGGGCATGGGAAGCCTTCGCCCGCCGCGCGGACAACGCCCTGACCATCGGCAGCGCCAACCACCCATTCATTCCGAAAGCATGGGCGGAGAAGCCCGTGGAAGCATTCCTGGAAGAAACCGGCATCCTGGGAGCCATGCAGGAAAAACTGGAAGAAATTCTCAGCCGCCTTCCTGCGCCGTCAAAGAAAAGCTTGGGTGGCTAAATCTTCTTTTCCTTGAGCATCTCGATGCGCCGCGCCGTGCCTTCCGGCGACATGGTGACGAAGAGCTTGCCCGGAATCCGCAAATCCAGAATCCGCACATCGCGCGCGAGCACGTGCTGCTGGCGCTCGATATCGGCGAGGTATTTCCACGCCTCGCCCATATTCTCTTCGGGCAGCTTCACCTCGATGCCGCTGCCGAAACGCACGTTCCAGCGCCGGTCGCCCACCCGGATGGCCGAAGTAACGCGCTTGTACAGCTCCTCCTCGGTGAGCAGCGTCTGCAACAGATCCGCCGTATTTTTGGGCGCATTCTCGCCAACGATGATCGGCAGCTCGGCGTATTCCCCTACATTTTCCGCGCCGATCACCGCGCCGTCGCGGTCCACGAGCGCCAGCCTGCCCTGCATCTGCCACAGCGCGATGGGCACGCGCTCCTGAAGATGAATCACCAGCGTCGAAGGCAGCACGCGCTCCACCGAGGCGCTGCGCACCCAGGGCAGATCCTCCAGCCTGGCGCGGATCTCCTCGAGCGACACGGAAAGCAGCGGCACCCCGCGCGTGAGCGCGACCGCCTCCTGCACCTCCTTGACGTCGGTATGCTCACGCCCGTCCAACACCACATGCTTGAGGTTAACGCCCGCCGCCGCGCTCATGGCGACCACGCCCCGGCTCATGCCCGCGGCCACGGAGCGCATGCCGCCGCTCACCCAGAACCAGCCCGCCCAGGCCACAACCGACAGCGCGCCGGCCGTCACCGTGACCACCAATCCCCGGCGCACCCAATCACGGAAAAAGAGTTTTCGCGCCCGCGCGCGGGTGGCGGCCTGCCTGGTGACCGGCTTGCCCCTGCGTTTTGCGACGGCGCGCGATTTCGCCATTATTGCCCCAGCCTCGCCTCTTTCACCAGCCGCTCCACGAGATCCTCGTAAGAGATTCCCCGATGCGCGGCGATTTCGGGAGTGAGCGAGAGCGCGGTCATGCCGGGCTGGGTATTGGTTTCGAGAATGATGAACTTCCCCGGCTCGCCTTGCGAGACATCATATCTGAAATCCGAGCGGCTGACACCCCGGCAACCGAGCGAGACATGGGCAAGCCTGGCCAGCTCCATGACTTCCTCGTAGGCTTTCGGATGAATCGGCGCCGGCAT
>JAFLCR010000076.1 GCA_017302755.1 Alphaproteobacteria bacterium | reverse complement strand
CGTCTATGCGCGTTCGGTGCGCGTGGGGGGCGATAAGATGGATGAGGCGATCATCTCCTATATCCGTCGCTACCATAACCTGTTGATCGGCGAGACGACGGCGGAGAAAATCAAGAAGGAAATCGGCGCCGCCTGCGCGCCCGAAAAAGGCGATGGCCGCATGATGGAAATCAAGGGCCGCGACCTCATGAACGGCGTGCCAAAGGAGCTGGTGCTCTCCGAATACCAGATCGCCGAAAGCCTGGTGGAACCGGTCTCCCAGATCATCGAGGCGGTGAAGGTGGCGCTCGAATGCACGCCGCCGGAGCTCTCCGCAGACATCGTGGACAAGGGCATCATGCTGACGGGCGGTGGTTCGATGCTGAACAATCTCGACCTGGTGCTCAGGAACGCGACGGGCCTTCCGGTGATCCGCGCCGACGATCCGCTTTCCTGCGTGGCGCTCGGTTGCGGCCAGGTGCTGGAAAACCCCGAGATGTTAAAACATATTTTGTTCAAACAAGACTGAGTTTGTGGGAAAATTCGACGTGCATTGTGGCCATCAACCATTTCTTGATTCCTTCGCTCTCGCAGCAGAGCATCAGGATGGTGGGAATGCATGGAAAATATCCAATTTTATGGCGGTTTTCCGCGAAAAATGGCGTCATTGCTGCGCCGCATTAGGAAAAAGTGATTAGTGTATGGCTAGGGGGCTGAAACTTAATCATTATTTTACGGTATCGCGTCAAACTATACCGTATACCCTTCCTCTTGCGCAGTCGCAGACCATGCCTCCTATCAAACGCGCCGGCTCCGCCCAGTTGGCCATTTCGCTGAAAACAGCATCCTCGCGTTACCTGGTGTTTTTCCTGGTAGGCCTTGGCATTAGCAGCATGGTGATTCACCGCATGCACCCGGAGTGGGTTGAGCCGGCGCGCGTCGGCGTCAGCGAAGTGTTGGCCCCGGTGCTGGATACGATCGCCCGCCCTGCCGACGCGGTGAAGGAGATGGTCGGCGGCATGCGCGAGATCGGCAGCCTCTATGAAGAAAACGCCAAACTGCGCCAGGCGAACGCCTCGCTCAAGCAGTGGCAGCACGTGGCGATGTCGCTCGAATCCGAAAACAAGGCGCTTCGTCAGCTGATGCGTTTCGTGCCCTCCAACGCCCTCGGTTACGCAACGGGCCGCATTGTTGGCGACACGACGGGAACCTATGCCCGCTCGGTGCTGGTCGGCGCCGGTTCCGCCAAGGGCGTGGCCAAGGGCCAGGCGGTCATGAACGAACAGGGACTGATTGGCCGGGTGATGGAAACGGGCGCCAACAGCGCGCGCGTGCTGCTGGTGACGGACATCAATTCCCGCCTGCCCGTGATGGGCCAGGACGGCCGCGTGAAAGTCATCGCCGCGGGCACGAACGGCGACACGCTGGACCTGATGTACCTTCCGCCGGATGCGGGCATCAAGCCCGGTGAGAAAATCATCACGACCGGAGATGGCGGCGTGTTTCCGCCCGACCTGCTGGTGGGCGTGGTGTTCGAGAAGGAAGACGGCAAGCTGGCCGTGCGTCCCTTCGTCGATTTCTCCAAGCTCGAATATGTGAGCATCGTGAATTACGATCTGCGTGTCCAGGCTTCCGACTAAACGTTGCGCGTAGCCACTAGTCACTGGCGCGCAAGCGCTGTAGTCTTTCCTTCATGCCGCTTTCTGCACCTTCCATACCCGCGCTGCTGCGCGTGATTCCACCGCTTTCGGTGGGGTTGCTCATTGTGTTGCAGGCCGTGCTCATCCCCGGGCTCAATCTGGGCGCGTTCAAGCCGGAGATGGGGCTGATGGGCGTCTTCTTCTGGGCGGCTTCGGGTGCCGGCATGTTTTCCTATCTGGCTGCATTCGTGCTTGGTTTCGGCCAGGATCTGCTGATGGGGCTGCCACTTGGCATTACCGCGCTGGGCTTCATGCTGGCGGTGTATGTCGCGCATCGCTGGCGGGTGCGGCCCGGTTCCGAGCATTTCGCGCGGCACTGGCTGGGCTTTGCACTCTGTGCGGGTATCGTGGTGCCGCTGACATGGGCGGGAGTGATGTTGTTCTATTCCGCCATGCTGCCGCCGCTTACCCCGTTGCTGGAATCCCTGACCACAGTGGCATTATATCCGCTGCTTTACCGCGTATTGCGCCGCATCCGGGTGCTGGCGCAGAGGAGGGGGATGTAACCCGTCCATGAGCCTTCGCGCTGAAAACGACCGCCAGATATTTTTTACCCGCCGCGCCCTGGTGCTGGGTGCAGTGAAGCTCGGCGTGGCGGGCGTGCTGGCGGGCCGGCTGTACTATCTTCAGGTCGTGCGCTCCGGCGAGTTTGTCACGCTGTCGGACAGCAACCGCATCAAGCTGCAACTGATCCTGCCGCCGCGGGGGCGCATTCTTGACCGCTTCGGCGAACAGATGGCGTATAACAAGGTCAACTACCGCTGCGTCTTCAACATGGAACAGGGGCAGGAGGTGAAAGCGGTGATTTCTCATGTGAGCAAGCTGCTTGAGATGTCGCCGCAGCAGGAAGCCGCGCTGCTGAAGGAAGCGAAGGCGCTTCGCCCCGGCAACACGCTGCTGCTCAAGGAATATCTGAGCTGGGAAGAGCTTTCCCGCATCGAGGTGAACGCGCCGGATCTTCCTTCTGTGCACATTGATCTTGGGCAGGTGCGCTACTATCCCGACTATGAGGGGACGGCGCATATTCTCGGCCATGTTGGCGCGGTGTCGGAAGAGGAGTCCGACGGCAGCCCGCTCCACCGTCAGCCGGAATTCCGCCACGGCAAAAGCGGGGTGGAAAAACACTTCGAGCGCGAGCTGGTCGGCAAGCCCGGCGTGAAGCGCGTGGAGATGGACGCTCACGGTCTGCTGGTGCGCGAACTTGCACGAGAGGAAAGCGTTGCCGGCGAGGATGTCACGCTTTCCATCGACATGCGCTTGCAGAATTTCACGGTCAAGCGCATCGGCGAGGAAAGCGCCAGCGTGGTGGTGATGGATGTGCGCTCCGGCGAGGTGCTGACGCTGGCGTCCATGCCTGCCTTCGACCCCAACCGCTTCAGCCAGGGCATCAAGCCCGATTACTGGAAATCGCTGCTGAACAACGAGAAGCACCCGCTCATCAACAAGGCGCTGGCGGGGCAATACCCTCCCGGTTCGATCTTCAAGATGATCGTGGCGCTGGCGGGCCTCAAGGCGGGGGTATCGGAGCACAACACCTCCTATTGTCCCGGATACCTGGCCTTCGGCAGCCATGTCTTCCGCTGCTGGAAAAAGGAAGGCCACGGCACGGTGGACATGCACAACGCGCTTTCCTGGTCATGCGACGTGTACTTCTATCAGCTTGCGCACCGTTTGGGCGTGGATGCGATTGCCGAGATGGCCAGGAAATTCGGCATGGGCGAGTTGACAGGCATCGAGATTCCGGGAGAGAAGTCAGGCATTGCCCCGACAGAAGCATGGAAGCGCAAGCGTTATAATCAGCCCTGGCTTGGCGGCGAAACGCTGAACGTCGGCATCGGCCAGGGCTATGTGCTGGTGACGCCGCTGCAGATGGCGCTGATGGCGGCGCGCCTCGCTAATGGCGGCTATGCGGTCAAACCTTCCATCCTCAAGGCTGGGGCGGAAACCCCAACAGAATGGCCGAAGCTTGGCGTGCCAAAATCGCATCTGGAGCTGGTGCAGGAAGGCATGCGCGGCGTGATGGCGCCTGGCGGCACGGCGCATCGCAGCCAGATCCCGGACGAGCAATTCCATATGGCAGGTAAGACCGGCACGGCGCAGGTGGTTAAAATCAACCACAACCGCCCCAAGGGCGCCTGGGTGCCATGGAATGAGCGCCATCACGCCTGGTTTGTCGCCTACGCGCCAAATACGACGCCGCATTATGCGTGCGCGGTATTGGTGGAACACGGCGATGCCGGCTCCAAGGCTGCCGCGCCCATCGCGCGCGACGTGCTCTGGGAGACTCAGAAGCTTGACCCTTGCAACCGCTTCAGGAAGGAGACAGAGGAATGAGCGCCAGCACCCGCATCTCGCGCCCGTTCGGCTACCGGCTGATGCACCTGCATTGGCCGCTCATCATGTTGATCGGCATGCTGAGCGGGTTGGGATTCCTGATTCTCTACTCCGCCGCCGGCGGCAACATGGATCCCTGGACGTCGCGGCAGATGCTGCGCTTCGCGCTGGGCTTTGTGTTGATGCTGATTGTGGCGCTCGTGCCGCTGCAGACGCTGATGCGCTACGCCTACGTGCTGTACGGCGCGGCGGTGCTGATGCTGATTGTGGTGGAACTGTTCGGCCATATGGGCATGGGCGCCCAGCGCTGGGTGAAGGTGGGGTTTGTGAATCTTCAGCCTTCGGAGCTGATGAAGCTTTGCCTGGTGCTGGCGCTCGCGCGTTATTTCCACGGCCTTTCGCCGCAGGAAGTGAACCGCCCGCTGCTGCTTGTGGTGCCGATGCTTCTGATCGCGGTGCCGGTGGTGCTCATTCTGAAGCAGCCGAATCTGGGCACGGCGACCATTACCGCAGGCGTGGCGGTGGCGGTGCTGTTTGCGGCAGGGCTGACTTACTGGGTGTATATCATCGGCATTGTCGGCGGCGCGGCGGCGGTGCCGGTGCTCTACCACTTCCTGCACGATTATCAGAAACGAAGGGTGGACACGTTCCTCGATCCTGAATCCGATCCTCTTGGCGCGGGTTACAACATCCTTCAATCAAAGATCGCCATCGGCTCCGGCGGGTTGTTCGGGAAGGGCTTCATGGAAGGCAGCCAGAGCCAGCTCAACTTCCTTCCCGAGAAAGAGACCGATTTTATTTTCACCATGTTCGCTGAGGAGTTCGGTTTCGCAGGTGGCATGACCGTGATTCTGCTTTACGTGGCGCTAATCGGTGCGTCGATTCTGTTCGCGGTCACCTCGCGCAATCAGTTCGGCCGGCTTATCGCCATCGGCGTGGCGACGATGTTCTTCCTGCACATGTTCATCAACATGGCGATGGTGATGGGGCTGATTCCCGTGGTGGGTGTGCCGTTGCCCTTTCTTTCCTATGGCGGGACGATTCTGATCGCGGCGATGATCGCCGTCGGCCTGCTGCTCAACGTGCACGCCAACCGCTTCCTGGTGATGGGGCGCGGCGGGTTATAATTCACAGAAATGTCATGATTTTATCGGGGGGATGCGCTAAAATACCTAGATGAATGAACCTAATGCCCTCGCTATTTCCGGCACGGATATCATCATCGGCGCGGATGGTTGCCTTTACCGCAACGGCACGCCGATCATCAATCCCGCGGAGCAATTGACGCCGGATGATCTCCAGCGCGTGGAGCAGTTCCTTCAAAATGCTCCCGCGGCGCGCCAGAAAATGGTGGATTGGCAGGAGTCCAATGTGGATGAAGCCACCAAGGCGCTCGATTTGCAGCGCGAGGCTCAAGAAAAGGAAGAAGCGGCAAGGCGCGAAAAAGAAAAGCAAGAGCAAGAGGCAAATCAACAGCCGAACCCGCTGGCAGCTCTCCTGACCGACGCCGCGCTGGCCCTGGCGCCAGTTGCCATGATGCTGCGCAGAGATGGGAGCGATAATCTGGATAACCCTGACTTGCATATTCCAGGCGAAGCGCTGCGCCAATCCGCCCAGGCGCATGACAAGGATTTCGGCAAGATGTCGGACGCAGCAAAAGCGGCGTCACGCAAGGGCGAATCAGGCAATAAGGCCGGCTGAACCTAAGGTACGTTCCGCCTTCTGGTGAGAATATCCAACACTTCGAGCGCGGCTTTGGGGATATGCGTGCCCGGGCCGAAGATCGCCGATACACCAGCTTTTTCCAGCGCCGCGTAGTCCTGCGCCGGAATTACGCCGCCGCAGACGATGAGAATGTCGTCCGCGCCCTGCTTCCTGAGTTCCTCGATGAGTTGCGGCACGAGCGTCTTATGCCCCGCCGCGTGGCTCGAGACGCCGATCATATGCACCTTCTCCGCCACGGCCAGCGACGCGGTTTCCTGCGGCGTTTGGAACAGCGGGCCGGGGACGATCTCAAACCCTAAATCCTGGAACGCCGTGGCGATGACATGCGCCCCGCGATCGTGCCCGTCCTGGCCCATCTTGGCGATCAGCAGGCGCGGCGCGCGCCCGCGAAGCTCGATGAAATCCTTCGCCTTGGCCTGGGCTTCGTGGAACACGGGGTCGTCGCCGTAAGTCTGGCGGTAGATGCCGCTCACAATGTCGGGCTTGGTTTCGTAGCGTCCCCAGGTTTTTTCGAGGGCGCTCGAAATCTCGCCCACCGTGGCGCGCAGCTTCGCCGCCTCGACGGCGAGCGCGAGCAGGTTCTCTTTCGGGTTGTTTGCCGCTTCGGCAAGTTTGGCCAATGCCGACGTGCAGGCTTTCTCATCGCGCTTGGCGCGAATGGTTTTAAGCCGCGTGATCTGCGCCTCGCGGACTTTGGTGTTATCGACTTCCAGAATCTCGATCGGCGCTTCCTGCTTCAGCGCGTATTTGTTCACGCCGACGATGATCTCCTCGCCCTTGTCGATGCGGGCCTGCTTGCGGGCGGCGGCTTCCTCGATATGGCGCTTGGGCGTGCCTTCCTGGATGGCCTTGGTCATGCCGCCGAGTTTTTCCGCTTCCTCGATCAGCTTCCAGGCTTCCTTGGCGAGGCTGTCGGTGAGGGATTCGACGTAATAGCTGCCGCCCAGCGGATCGACCACATGCGGGATGCCGGACTCATGCTGAAGCACCAGCTGCGTGTTGCGGGCGATGCGCGCCGAGAAATCAGTGGGCAGCGCGATGGCCTCGTCGAGCGCATTGGTATGCAGCGACTGCGTGCCGCCGAGTACCGCCGCCATCGCCTCGATGGTGGTGCGGATGACGTTGTTGTAGGGGTCTTTCTCGGTGAGTGAGACGCCTGAGGTCTGGCAGTGGGTGCGCAGCGCCGAGGACATCGGTTTCTTGGGCCCGAACTCCGCCATCACCTTCGCCCAGAGCAGGCGCGCCGCGCGCAGTTTGGCGATCTCCATGAAGAAATTCATACCGATGCCGAAGAAGAAGGAGAGGCGGGGGGCGAAGTCGTCCACGTCGAGCCCCTTGGCGAGCGCCGCCTTCACGTATTCGCGTCCGTCGGCGATGGTGTAGGCGAGTTCCTGCACGGCGGTCGCGCCCGCTTCGTGCATGTGGTAGCCGGAAATCGAGATCGAGTTGAATTTCGGCATGTTTTTTGCCGTATACTCGATGATATCCGCCACGATCCGCATCGAGGGTTCCGGTGGGTAGATATAGGTATTCCGCACCATGAACTCTTTAAGAATATCGTTCTGAATGGTGCCGGAAAGCTGGTCAAGCGTCGCTCCCTGTTCGAGTCCGGCCACGATATACATCGCCAGGATGGGCAGCACCGCCCCGTTCATGGTCATGGAGACGGACATCTCGTTCAGCGGGATGCCGTCGAAGAGGATCTTCATGTCCTCCACCGAGTCGATGGCGACCCCCGCCTTGCCGACATCGCCCACCACGCGCGGGTGATCGGAATCGTAACCGCGATGGGTGGCGAGGTCGAAGGCGACCGACAGCCCCTTCTGCCCGCCCGCCAGGTTGCGGCGGTAAAAGGCGTTGGATTCCTCGGCGGTGGAGAAGCCCGCGTATTGGCGCACCGTCCAGGGGCGCTGGGCGTACATCGTGGCCCGGGGGCCGCGCACGAAGGGGGCGAATCCGGGCAAAGTATTTGTGTATTCAAGCCCCTCTAAGTCGGCGGCGGTATACAGCGGTTTGACCGAAAAACCCTCCGGCATGGGGCGGGTCAGTTTGTCGAGCGGCTCGCCGGCGAGGTCTTTTTCGGCGAGCTTCTGCCATTCGGCCAGGGTTTTGGGCAAAAATTTAGCCATAAGATGCTGTTTTCTATGGTGGATGGAGGATAAGTGAATCCTATGGGCGCTTATACTTGACGAATCCTAACAAAATCGTCTATCAAACGCTTCCATTTTCGAATTTTTCTAGGATGTACGGCCATGGCCAAGAAAAACATCGTCCTCATCAGGCTCGTCAGCTCCGCCGGGACCGGCACGTTCTACGTGAAGCGCAAGAACCCCAAGAAGCAGACTGAAAAGCTCTCTTTCCGCAAATATGACGCGAAGATCCGCAAGCACGTGGAATTCAACGAGCAGAAAATCAAATAACCTGCAGGCAGGTGAACGCAAAAAAAGCGGGCAGCGAGCCCGCTTTTTTTATGACCAGAAGCATCAATAGCTGCTGGAGACATCCCAATTGAGGGACTTTACCATGGCTTGGTGCTCCTCGAGCTGCGGCAGGGTGGTAAGGGCGAAGTTCGCCAACCCCTTATGGGAGCCGCTCTGCGCATAATCGCGGAAAATGGCAATCATATGCGCATGCGCGTCGCTTTGTGCGGCGATATAAAGGCGGTCAAACGCGCTGTTCGGAGCGGTTTCTAAGGAATCAATCATGGCTTGGTAAATGCCGTCGAGGGGCACCTCCGCCGTGCTGGGATCGATGCCGGAAAAGGAAAGCTTGCTGCGGAACTGGCCGCCGATCAGCCTATGCTCATCGACCATTTTCCTGGCGAATTGCCTGACGTCCGACCGTCCGGAGCGCTCTAAAGCCAGATTGCCGGAGCGGATTTCAAAGGCCTGGTTCATGGCGGTCTGCTGAATGAACGCCTCGGTCGCGGGAGAAATCTCCGCATCTTCGGCAAGCGCGGGTGCGGTTGCGGCCATGAAGGCCAGCATGGTTAGTAGAAAACGTGGTTTCATGGTGGTTCTCCAATAGAGCTTATTGGAGAAAGGATGGCGTTATCGGCCTAAATTCTCTGTCTGCCCCGCGTGGGAGAATATCAGTGATGTGTGAGGAGGCGTCCCATTCCGCTGCCGCTTAGGGCTATACCGTCATGCTTCGCCCTGGCGGGGTACTCTCCGCGGCTGCGGCACGTGTCACCGCATCGTGGCGAAGAATGGTGGAGACTAGCGGATTCGAACCGCTGACATCCTGCTTGCAAAGCAGGCGCTCTACCAACTGAGCTAAGTCCCCACACGGAACGCCATATACACTACTTACCGCGGCGCGGGAAGCCCTCAGTCAGCGTGTTCTTTCAGGATCCAGCGGGGCATTTTATATATGCTTTTTTTCCATGGCCTTACCCTTGCGGGAAAGGGGCTTGCGCAAGGTTGCCGCCATGCTGGTGGCGGGATTGAGCGTGAGGCCATCCATGCTATTCTTCCGCCCCTCTTGGCTGCTTATGGCGGAAAGCTGATTCAGAAGGTCGGAAACCACGAAGAGTTGGTTCTGATAAAGATGCTGGTTAATGAATTTGTCTTCCGCAGATTCATAAAAGCGCATTTTAGCGGCCCAATAGACAAGATCTTCCTTTGCCTGCTGAAGAATGCGCGCCGCCGTGCCGAGGTTGGCGCTGCTTGCCTGGGCGGAGAATAGGTCCAGCCCGCGGATGATGGCGACTACCGTATCATCCATGCGCTTTTCCCTGAGGCTGTCGTGCGGCGGGTTCTCATTGTTGCGGTGTATGGCTTTCATGCGGAATCCTTGAGAAGAGTTGGAAGAGACACGGCATGCGCTGTGTAACTATAGTTACCGTAACTCATTTCCGACGTAGCCAAATTGACTGGAGTCAAACGGTTGTTT
>JAFLCR010000075.1 GCA_017302755.1 Alphaproteobacteria bacterium | reverse complement strand
CCATGCCGGCCACATCGTCTGGCGCCTGCAGGCCACACCGTTTCAGAAGGCCGCGGACCGGCTCTCGCAACACCTTGACCAGGCCGATGAAATTCTTGGCCAGGCAGAGGCTCAGGATCCCGCGCTCCGGGCCTTGCGCATCGGCTGGATGCAGCTTCAGGATTACGCCCGCGAGCATGACACCGACCCCAACGCGCTGCTCACCCGCCTGCGGGACGGTGAGATATCCGATACGGAACGGGCGGACGAGCGGTTGATGCGCGCCGCCACCGTCATTCTGGAACCGGCCGCAAATGAACGGCGCGAAGGCTACCGAACAGCCTCCGCCAGCATTTCCTTCTATCGGATGACGCTGAACAAGCTGCGCGACCATCCCGCCACTCCGCTGTCGCGACTGGAAGCCGAAAGCATCTACGCGCTGATCGACAGCCGCCATGCGGAACACGCCTATCCTCTGCCCAGCCCCCGGCTTTTCCCTGCCGTTGCCGTGGTGAAGGCCATGCTTCAGCAATTCGCCGAGGCAAACAGCTCCTATTTTAAGGCTTGGTATGATACCTCCGTCCGCCTGGAGAACCATGAAGATCTTAAAGAGCAGGCAAAGCATGTGCTGGCGATCTTCACGGAATGCCGCGGGCGTATTTTCGATGTCTTTCCGGAAGCCACGGCGGAAGGCCTGGCCATCATTCAGGAGGCCGGAAGAATGCAGCCCTATTTTGAAGAACTGGCAGAGCACGGCCTGAGCAGAAGCAATGGCTGGACATCCAGCAACGGTGGAGGATTAAGCAAACACCAACTCAGCGTTCTGCTGGATGTTCTCAACGAGTCGCCGCGTGACGACCACCCCTTGAACGAAACCCGGCGCCATCCCGCATTCTCGCCAATCCACGACGCCGTGCTGGCATTTGTCTCCGATGAGCGCATCAACCCCTTGCTCCGGGCCAGCGAGCGCGGCAATCATCCCGTGCTGACGAAAGACGCGATGAAGTACAACATCCGGCTCCCGGGTGATCCGTCACCTTCCCTCTCCTCCAGGCAACACTGAGCCACCATGATCTCTTTACGCAACTACGCCGCCTCCGCCCTGGAATACGCTTCCTTCATGATGCAGGCCACGCCCGCCGAACGCGAGATCCGCCGCCTTCTCGACCGCATCGAGAACCACCTGGACGCCCTCACCGCCGCCATGGAGAAAGACAACGACCCACAAACACGAAGCCACATGGCCGCCACCGAAGTGCTGCGCAGCCACTGCGAAATCACCGAGGAAGACCTCTACAGCTTCATGGCGCGCTTCAAGGACGGGCAGCTGACCGAGGACGAGCGTGCCAACGGGCCACTCATGGAAGCCTGCGCCACGCTACGCGACACCACGGCATCGCCGAACCTGCGCTTGAAGATGTACCTTCAGCACTACGAGCTGTTCGACTACTACGCCACCGCCTACGACGCGCTGCTTTACGACGGCCTGGCCGTATCCTCGGAAACGCTGGGCGAGCACATCCTCGGCCTTGCCGAAAGCCGCGTCGCGGCCATCGATATCGTGGAGCAACTGCCCGCTCCCCAAACCCCCGCGCAACAGAAGCTGCGCGACCAATCGCTGCACCTGCTGACAGATATGGGAAAGCACGCGCATAAACATGCCGGCGACCTGCAATATCTCTATTCCTTCCTCGAGCAGAACGAGAAACTGGAATATATGCAGAATCAGGCTGCGGATGTCGGCGTCGCCATTCTCCAGGCCTTCGCCGCCCTGCTCGCCGAACTCCCCGAGGAGACGCGGGTCAGTTTCACCGCCCGGGCCAAGCCCTATCCATTCCTTTTCCAGCACGGCGCCACCGCCATCCCCCTCGCAGGCAGCACGCTGGAAGCCATCCACGCTTCCCTCACCGCCTACGCCGCGGAACATGCCGAGGTGGAGATTAAAAACCCGCTGGCGCTCGCGCATTACGTTCACGCAAGCCTGAGCGGCGACATCTACCCCGCCTATGACAAGGATAGCTACGCGCTGCTGAAAACGCTTCTGCAGGAATCGGGCAATCCGCGCATCCAAGCCATCGTCGCGGAGCTTGAAAATGTCTCGGCGATTTTCATCGAACTGGGCGATCACGGCGTCCGCTACAGCACGGGCCAGCCCGAAGCCACGCCTGAGCATGCGCGGCGTTTCCGCTCGCAAATTTCCATGCTGCGCTCCGTGCCCAATGAAAACCTGCGCCAGGAGCATCCGCTGTGGCACACCGGGCAGCACGAGCTCACCCGCCCCGCTTACGACGCCATCTATGCTTTCGTGATGGATACGGATATTGCGCCCATCCTGCGGAACATAGAAACCATGACCCCCATGCTCACCATCGACACGCTGGATCCCAGCCACGTGGCGCACGGCCGCGCCTAGCGCCTCACCCGTGCCCGCACTTCTCCGCCTTGGCCTTTAGATAGCCCGCATTGAACTCCGTCACCGTGCCCGGCAGCTTCACGCGCTCCACGACTGTTACGCCGAGCGCCTCCAGCGCCGCCTGCTTGGCCGGGTTATTGGAAAGCAGCCGGACACGGGAAATGCCGAGCTGCGAGAGCATCGCACTCGCCACACTGTAATCCCGCTCGTCCACCTCGAAACCGAGATGGAGATTCGCCTCCACTGTATCTTTGCCCTCATCCTGCAGCGCATAGGCGCGAATCTTGTTGGCGATGCCGATGCCCCGCCCTTCCTGGCTCACGTAAAGCAGCACCCCGCCGCCCGCTTCCACCATCTGGCGGATGGCGCGCCCAAGCTGGCTGCCACAATCGCAACGCAGGCTGCCAAGCACATCGCCGGTCAGGCACGAGGAATGCACACGCGTGAGCGGCACCTCGCCCGGCGTGCCGATCAGCAGCGCCAGATGCTCCTCCGGCGCATAGCGTTCACGATACACGCGCACACGGCTTGCGGGCGCCCCTTCGAGCGGCAACGCCGCCTCGCCCACCATGTCCAGCTCCTCCGCCGTCACGCGACGGGAGGCCAGCGCCTCCTCCACCTCAAGCGTCACGCCGCCGGCCTCTTCCTTGCCGACGCTCCATAGCCTCACCTTGGGCAATAATCCTGCCTGCTTGGCCAGCGCCAGGCCCGCCCGCGCCACCGGCTGCGGCGCGCCCTGGGGCCATGGCTCGCCTCCCGAAGCTAAAACGGCGCTCCCAGGCGCAAAGCCCTGGTCCGGCACATCCGCTGAAACCGCCATCCACCAGCCTTCCGGAGCCTTCAGACACACGGGCAACCCCAGCCGCAGGTCGTTACGGGCCCGGGCACGTCGCAAGGCGGGGGAAAGGGCTGGAAGGTCAGACATGAGGCTGATATAAGGGATCACCTCAAGAATTTCACGCATTAACTGCGCTTTCCACCATGATTGCCGCTATTTTTCCGGCCCTTCTGGCCCTTTTTTTGCTGGCCGCCCCCGCTTTCGCTCAGCACTACGACCAGAGCTTCGAAGGCTGGGCGGTCTATACCGTCCGCCAGGCCGACGAGGGCGGCAGGCCGCGCACGGTCTGCTACGCCGCCATCCTGCCCAATTCTGCCCAGCCCGGAGCTTCCCAGGCCTCGCCGGGGGGTGAAAAACCCTTTCTCCTGCTGGCGCTGCGCGGCGGCAAGGACGAGGTGAACACCGCCTCGGGCATCCCCTACAAGCCCGGCTCCGATGCAACGCTGGAGGTAGACACCACCAGCTACAAGCTGTTCACCGATGGCGCTCGCGCCTGGGCCTATACCTCTGGCCAGGATGCCGCCATCGCCGCCGCCCTCAAAAAAGGCAGCCTGGCCACGGTGCGCGCCTTCGGCCCCGACGGCAAGGAAATCAGCCATTCCTACCCCTTGAAAGGCTTAAGCGTGGCCTATCAGCGTATGAAACAGCTCTGCGCGAAATAATTAACATTATGATTATTAACTATAAATCAAGAAGAAATAAAATAGTAAATATATTAAGGCACATTAAAGGGAGATTCACGCGAAAGTCTCCCCCATGTTTCCTCCTGAAGAACACATCGATAGAGTGCTCAAATTAAGCGGCGCTCTGGGATCTGTCGGTATTGACGACGGTTCTCTTTTAGTAGGTTTTTTTGCTACTTCATTAATAAACAATATTAAACCTATCGTCGATCATTTGGCACACGCTGCCGCGGCGTATTCAGATTGGGCTTACAATGCTTTAGGGCATGAGCAAGAAACCGCTGCGCGGGGTGGCGCCGCAGCATTGCCTGAAGACTGGCGCTACAATGTGTTAAACGGCGCTTGTAATCAGCTGCGCGAGAATATGGGCAAAGCGCTTATTCGTGCCCTTTTTGATGCGGATGCCGCCGAAAACCATCAATTGCAAGACTTCACCGTTCAGCAATTTACGGTAAAAATGCTAGCGGAATTCAGTAGAATGGACGGGGAAGTGGATGTCGCCGTCACCGCCCCCTATATTCATAAAATTCAATCTGAAAATCTGGATCTCTCCCCGCTCCGTGAGCAGCTTGCCCAGCTTAGATAGCTCTCACTTGTCATCCGCCGAACAGCGCCTTATACAGCCTGATGGAATTGCCTAGGCTGCAGAAAATCCATTATTCTCGCAGCGCATGCAACAGTCCCGTCATAAATACCCTGTATAAGACCCCCATGGAATTCTCCCCCGCCCTCCTCCCCGAAACCCACGCCCTCCCGGACGCTCCTGCGCCCGCCAAGGCCGACGGCCGCAAGCCCATGATCGGCCTGTCACGCGAGGAGCTACTGGCCGAAGTGCTGGCGCTCGGCGAATCCAAATTCCGCGCCTCCCAGCTCTGGCACTGGATCTACCATCGCGGCGCCAAAACCTTTGACGAAATGACCCCCCTCGCCAAGAAGCTGCGCGAGCGCCTGGACGGCATGTATACCCTCGCCCGCCCGCTCGCGGACAAAGACCTCACCTCCTTCGACGGCACCCGCAAATGGCTCCTGCAATTTGCCGATGGCAACAAGGCCGAAAGCGTCTTCATCCCCGAGGAAGACCGCGGCGCGCTTTGCGTCTCCAGCCAGGTCGGCTGCACCCTCACCTGCAAGTTCTGCCACACCGGCACACAAAAACTGGTGCGCAACCTGACGGCGGAAGAAATCGTTTCCCAGTTCATGCTCGCGCGCGACGCGCTGGGCGAATGGCCTTCAAGCAAGGAACCGCGCCTGCTCACCAACATCGTGATGATGGGCATGGGCGAGCCGCTCTACAATTACGAGAACGTCGCTAAGGCGCTCAAGATCATCATGGACGGCGAAGGCATCTCGCTCTCGCGCCGCAAGATCACGCTGTCCACTTCCGGCGTGGTGCCGATGATCCGCCAATGCGGCGAAGAGCTTGCCGTGAACCTCGCGATCTCGCTCCATGCGGTAACGGACGAGTTGCGCGACGTCATCGTGCCGCTCAATAAGAAATACCCCATCGCCGAATTGCTGCAAGCCTGCCGCGATTACCCCACCGCCTCCAACTCGCGCCGCATCACCTTCGAATACGTGATGCTGAAAGGCGTGAACGACTCGCTCGCCGACGCGCGGGCCTTGGTGAAGCTCATCAAAGGCATCCCGGCGAAAATCAACCTGATCCCCTTCAACGCCTGGCCCGGCGCGCCGTATGAATGCTCCAGCTGGGAGCAGATCGAAGCCTTCGCGCAAGTCGTCCTCGCCGCCGGCTACGCCTCTCCCGTGCGCACCCCCAGAGGCCGCGACATCTACGCCGCCTGCGGCCAGCTGAAAAGCGACAGCGAGAAAGTGCGCAAGAGCGTGCTGCTCAAGCAGCAGAAGGAAAGCGCCGCATCAGTGTAAAAAAAAGCCGGCCCAAAGGCCGGCTTTTCTTTTAACAACCGGTGTGATCAGACGATCGAGAAATCACTGGCCGTAAGCCCAACCACTTCTTCCACCACGATCGCGTGGCCGGAAGAAAGCGTAATGGTGCTGTCGCCGTTGGCCACCGTGATCAGGCTCGTCACCGAGCTGCCGCCCAGCAGCGAGGACGCGATCTGAATCACGTCGCCGCCCGCGACGCCCGCGCCCGCGAAACCAAAGATGTGGTCCGTGCCCGAAAGCGCACTGTAAACGAACACGTCATCGCCAAGTCCGCCGTTGTGCGAATCGTCGCCTTCGCCGCCGTTCAGCGTATCGTTGCCCTGGCCACCGTGCAGCGAGTCATTGCCCGCTCCACCATGGAGCGTGTCCTCGGCGAAATTGCCGAACAGCGAATCGTTGTCGAGATTGCCTTCCAGCTTGTCGTTACCCTGGCCGCCGAAAAGCAAATCGTCGTTGCGGTTGCCGGTAAGCGTGTCGGCATCGGTATTGCCATACAGCGAATCATTGCCCGCAAAGCCTGCGATCAGATCCGCGCCCGCGCCGCCCTCAAACAGATCGGCAATGGCCTGGCCAGAGAAGGAATCCGCCCCGCTGGTGGCGCCGGAGCTTCCCGAAGAGGTGGTGTCCGAACCGCCGGAGCCGAAGATGAAGCTGGAGCTGTTGATGCTGCTCAAGTTATCGAGGCTCACGAGCAGCAGCTGCGTGTTGCCGTAGGTGATGGTGGCGCTGTTGCTGCCCGTGCCGCCAAAGGTGATGGCAAGCTGGCTGAACGAGGTCGCGCCAGTGTTGGTCATGTTGACCACATCGCTGCCGAGTTCGAAATCGGCGACATGGTTGCTGTAAAGCCCCAGCGAGCTGGTGCCCGCGCGCGCGATGAACACGTCCGCGCCCGTGCCGCCGAGCAGGATGGCGGGGCCATTCGCCGCGTCAAGCGTATCGGCGCCGCCATTGCCGAAGATGTAATTCGTGGTCAGGGAACCGGAAATAGAATCCGCGCCGTCCGTGCCGTCGATGCCCGACGTGGGAAAGCCCATCACGGTGGCGGTGAAATTAGTGACGCTCGAAGGCGCCGTCTGGCTGAGGCCGAGCGTGGTACGGGTCTGTTGGCCGAGAGTATTGTTGGACATGGTTTCTCCTAGTCGAAAAAAATAGAACGAGTTATCTCAAGGAAATCCCAGATATCCGCAACAAAAAAAGCCCCGCTGTCATGCAGCGGGGCTTTTTTCTAAAAAGAGGATGACCTCAGCTTCCAGTGAGCGCCTGCGGCTCATCGCCGCCTGCCTCGTCGTTGGCGTTGGCCGCCAGCTCGGCTTCCTTATCGCGTTCATGCGCGATCTTCTTCACCTTGTTCACGTAATTGCCGGTGCCCGCCGGGATGAGGCGGCCGACGATGACGTTTTCCTTGAGACCGCGCAGCGTATCCTTCTTGCCCGCCACCGCGGCTTCGGTGAGCACGCGAGTCGTTTCCTGGAACGACGCGGCGGAGATGAAGGACGAGGTCTGCAAGCTGGCCTTGGTGATGCCCTGGAGCACATGGCTGCCGATGGCGGGCTTATAGCCCTGGCCAGCCGTCTTGGCGTTCACTTCGGCGAACTCGTCGCGATCGACTTCTTCCCCGGTGAGGAAGGTGGTTTCGCCCGCGTCCTCGATCTGAATCTTCTGCAGCATCTGACGGACAATCACTTCGATGTGCTTGTCGTTGATGAGCACGCCCTGCAGGCGGTAGACCTGCTGGATTTCGTTCACCAGATACTTGGCCAGCGCTTCCACGCCCATGACCTTCAGAATGTCATGCGGCACGGGGTTGCCGTCCATCAGCAGGTCGCCCTTGCGGACGAAATCGCCTTCCTGAACGGTGATGTGCTTGCCCTTCGGGATGAGGTATTCGACCGGCTCCGCGGCTTCATCCTTGGAACGGATGATGATGCGACGCTTGTTCTTGTAATCCTTACCGAATTCGACCGTGCCTTCGGATTCACTGATGATCGCGTGATCCTTGGGCTTGCGGGCTTCGAACAGTTCCGCCACGCGCGGCAGACCGCCGGTGATGTCGCGGGTCTTGGTGGATTCACGCGGAATACGCGCCAGCACGTCGCCCGCATGCACCTTCTGGCCGTCTTCGACCGAGAGGATCGCGTTCACCGGCAGGAAGTAACGGGCTTCCAGGCCATTGGCGAGGGTGATGATCTCGTCGTTCTTATCCCGCAGCGCAATGCGCGGACGCAGATCGGCGCCACGCGTCTGCTGACGCCAGTCGATGATCACCTTGTTGGAAATGCCGGTCGATTCGTCGAGGATTTCGCGAAGCGAGACGCTTTCCACCAGGTCGCGGTAACGGGCGATACCTTCCCGCTCCGTGATGATGGGGATGGTGTACGGATCCCACTCGGCCAGCTTCTGGCCTTTCTGGACGACCGTGCCCTCCTTGACGAGCAGGCGCGCGCCGTACGGCAGCTTGTGCCGCGCGCGTTCACGCTTCTGCGCGTCGCGCAGGATGAGTTCGCAGGTGCGGCTCATGATGACCTGGCGACCCTTGGAGTCTTCCACCACGTTCTTGTTTTCCAGATGCAGCGTGGCGTCGTTATGCGAAGCCTCGATGCTGGATTGCTCCGCACCGCGCTGCGCCGCGCCACCGATGTGGAAGGTGCGCATCGTAAGCTGCGTGCCGGGTTCGCCGATCGACTGCGCCGCGATGACGCCCACCGCTTCGCCGACGTTCACCGGCGTGCCGCGCGCCAAGTCACGGCCATAGCACTTCGCGCACACGCCCTTCTCGCTTTCGCAGGTCAGCACGGAGCGGATGAGCAGCTGCTCGACGCCGGCGGCGTCGATCTTCTCGATCACCACTTCGTCAATCAGCTCGCCTGCGCGAACAATCAGCTTTTTCTCGGCCGGATGCGACACATCCTTCGCCGAGGTACGGCCCAGGATGATATCGCGCAGCGGCACGATTTCCTCGCCGCCGTCGATCACCGCCTTGCCGACGATGCCGCGCTCGGTGCCGCAATCGTCGATGGTGATGATGCAGTCCTGCGATACGTCCACCAGGCGGCGGGTGAGGTAACCCGAGTTCGCCGTCTTAAGCGCCGTATCCGCCAGACCCTTACGCGCACCATGCGAAGAGTTGAAGTATTCAAGAACGGTCAGACCTTCCTTGAAGTTCGAGATGATGGGCGTCTCGATGATTTCGCCCGAAGGCTTCGCCATCAGGCCGCGCATACCCGCGAGCTGCTTGATCTGCGCCGCGGAGCCACGCGCGCCGGAATGGGCCATCATGTAGATGGAGTTGATGTGCTTCTTCTCGCGCTTGGCCTTGCCGTCGCTGATCTGGCCGGAGATGTACTTCATCATGTCGTCGGCCACGCGCTCGGTGCAATGCGACCAGGCGTCGACGACCTTGTTGTACTTTTCGCCGCGCGTGATGAGACCGTCCGAGTATTGCTGCTCGAACTGCTTCACTTCCGCGAGCGTCTGGCCGATGTGCTTTTCCTTCGTGGGCGGGATGATCATGTCATCCTTGCCGAAGGAAATACCGGCGCGGCACGCATGCTTGAACCCAAGCCCCATCAGCTGGTCGGCGAAAATCACCGTCCGCTTCTGGCCGCAATGGCGGTAGACGATGTCGATCAGGTTCGACACTTCCTTCTTGGTAAGAATCTTGTTGATGCGCTCGAACGGCACCGCGGGATGGCGGGGCAGCACTTCGGAAAGCAGCATGCGGCCCGGCGTGGTCTGCACCACCTGGGTCACTTCGTTGCCCTCAGAGTCCACGCCCGTGTAGCGGCACTTGATTTTCGTGTGCATGGAGACAGCGCGCGCGTCGAGCGCCAGCTGCACTTCATGGATACCCGAGAACGCCATGCCTTCGCCCGGCTCGCCTTCGCCTTCAAGGCTCAGGTAGTAAAGGCCAAGCACGATGTCCTGCGTCGGCAC
>JAFLCR010000074.1:5480-9836 GCA_017302755.1 Alphaproteobacteria bacterium | reverse complement strand
CATCCAGAATCGCCATCAGTCCGCATTCGGGAATATCCAGGCCTTCGCGCAACAGATTGACCCCGATCAGCACGTCGAAGGCGCCGAGCCGCAGGTCGCGGATGATCTCCACGCGCTCCAGCGTTTGTACATCGGAATGCAGGTATTGCACCTTGATGCCCGCTTCCTGCATGTATTCGGCCAGGTCTTCGGCCATGCGCTTGGTGAGCGTGGTGACAAGCACCCGATAGCCCTTGCGGATGGTAACGTGACACTCGGTCAGCAGGTCGTCGACCTGGCTGTCCACGGGACGCACATCGCATACGGGATCGACCAGCCCGGTGGGGCGAATCACCTGCTCCACCCATACACCGCCGCTTCTTTGCAGCTCCCAGTCCGCCGGCGTAGCCGACACGAAGACGGTCTGTGGGCGCATGGCGTCCCACTCCTCGAATTTCAGCGGTCGGTTATCGAGGCAAGACGGCAGGCGGAACCCGTAGTCGACCAGCGTGGTCTTGCGCGCTTTATCGCCGTTATACATGCCGCCGATCTGCGGCACGGTGACGTGGCTTTCATCGATGAAGAGCAACGCATCCGGCGGCAGGTATTGAAACAGTGTCGGCGGCGGCTCGCCTGGTTTTGTGCCCGCCAGGTAGCGGGAATAGTTTTCAATGCCCTTGCAGGTGCCGGTTTCCTGAATCATTTCCAGATCGAACATGGTGCGCTGCTCCAGGCGCTGCGCTTCCAGTACCCTTCCTTCCGCATGGTAGTGATCCAGGCGCTGTTTCAGATCCGCCTTGATCTCGCCGAGCGCCCGGTCGATGGTCGGGCGCGGCGTCACGTAGTGGCTGTTGGCGAAGATGATGATGTCCAGCAACCCCGCCGTCTTCTCTCCGGTGAGGGGATCAAATTCGATGATGCTTTCGATTTCGTCCCCAAACAGAGAGATGCGCCAAGCCTTATCCTCATAGTGGGCAGGAAAAATATCGATGCTATCTCCACGCACACGGAAGGTGCCACGGTGAAAATCCGCATCGTTGCGGCTGTATTGAACCTCGACCAGCTGCCGCACCAGCGTGCTTCTGGGCAAGGTATCACCAACTTTGAGCGGAATGGTCATGCTGGAATAGAGTTCCGGCGAGCCGATGCCGTAAATGCAGGACACCGAAGCCACCACGATCACGTCCTTGCGTTCCAGAAGCGCGCGCGTGGCGGCGTGGCGCATGCGGTCGATCTGCTCGTTGATCGACGAATCCTTCTCGATGAAGGTGTCGGTGCGCGGCACATAGGCTTCGGGCTGATAATAATCGTAGTAGGAAACGAAATACTCCACCGCGTTATCGGGAAAAAACGCCTTCATCTCACTGTAGAGCTGGGCGGCGAGTGTCTTGTTATGCGCCATCACCATGGCCGGTCGCTGGGTGCGCGCGATGATCTGCGCCATGGTGAATGTTTTGCCGGATCCCGTTACACCGAGCAGCACCTGGTCGCGTTTGTTTTGTTCGATGCCGCCCACAAGGGCGTCGATGGCCTGCGGCTGATCGCCCGCCGGCGTGTAATCAGAAACAAGGGTGAGCATGGAAAAGCCTTATACCAAACGGCCTAGTTTTTCCACATGGAGACAAGCGTCAGCATGGCCGGGCCCATCAGCACCAGCATGAGCGCCGGCAGCAGCAGCAGCATCATGGGAATCGTCATCAGCGCGGGCAGCTTGCCAGCTTTGTTTTCCGCGATCATCAGGCGCGTATGGCGATAATCCTCGGAAAGCACGCGCAGGGTTTCCGTCAGGCTGGTGCCGAATTTCTCGGATTGCAACAACGCCGACACCAACGCGCGGAACGCCATCATGTCCGTGCGCTCTGAAAGGTTATGCAGGGCGCGCTCGCGATCGTTTAGCAGCGTCAGCTCCATGCGGGTTTTATTGAATTCCTTAGTGATTTCTGGATGCGCCAATTCAAGCTCGCGGCACACGCGGGAAAGCGCCGCGTCCAGCGCCAAGCCGGATTCCACGCAAACCAGGATCAGGTCAAGCGCGTCGGGGAAAGACCGCTGAAGCACCTTCTGGCGCTTATCCTTGCGGTTCTTGAGGTACATATCCGGCCCCCAGATGCCGACCACCATCATCACCAGGGCCATGAAGACCGTGCCAACCTTTTCCAACCCCTGGGAATCCATGGCCAGCATAATAAGCGCGATCACCGCCAGAACCGGCCCGCCGATATTCTTCATCGCCGCGTAGTAAACCGGCGCGTCGGGAGACTGGATGCCGGATTGAAGCATCTTCAGCTGAAACTCACCCCGGATTTTCTTCATGTTGACGCCGATGGCGGCAAGTAGCGGTTCCAGGCTCTGCGCCAGCTGTGACGGCTCGTTGCTCGCCGCAAGCGCCGCACTCATATCGGCCATTTCCTGGCCGGTGGCAGCGAGCTTTTTGATTTTTTCACTGACATTGCTTTTCTTGGTAAGGCGCGAGGAAATCGCCATGTATCCGGTGAATACCAGAATACCGACAATAACCGGGATCACGATGGATGCGCTGAGACCAAACATCAGATGTCTATCTGTACCATTTTGTTAACGATCCACATACAGCCAACAACCATGCTGATGGCCGTGCCGAGAATGAAGTTTCCAGGCAAGGTGTCGAACAGCGGATTGAGATAGTCCGGGCTGCTGATGTAGATCACGCCGAAAATTACCACGGGCAACGCGCCAAGAATCCAGGCCGTGATACGGCCTTCCGACGTCATGGCACGGATTTTCATGCGCAACTGCTTGCGCTTGCGGATGATGCCCGAAAGATTGCTGAGCACCTCGGCCAGGTTGCCGCCGGTTTCCTGCTGTACCGAAAGCACCACCACGAAGAAGTTGAGATCCGCCTCGCCGATGCGCTTGGCCATGCGCTGCAGGGCTTCCGGCAGCGAGCGGCCATAGGCGATTTCGTCCACCACCTGCTTGAACTCGGGTGCCACGGGGGCATCCATATTCTCCGCGATCATGCGGAACGCCGCATTCACGGGGTGGCCTGAGCGCACGCTGCGGACGATCATGTCCACGGCATCGGGAAACATATCAATAAACTGGTCGTTGCGGCGACGTATGCGCCAGGCAAGGTATTTTTTTGGCACAAACCAGGCAACAGGAGCAGCGATGATAAGCCCGACGATTTTCAGTTTTGTCATCAGCACAAAGCCAAGCACCAGGAAAATCACCACTTCGATCAGCAGCAGGTGCATGATGTTGATCTTGAATCCGGACTGCGTCACCAGCGTCTGCAGCTCGTTGATCACAGGAATACGGCGCAGCATGGCTTCGAGGCTATCCTCGGCTCCCGTATCCTGCTCTTTGATGATGGAAATGTCTTCCTGAACCGTGCGACCGGAGACGG
Source organism: Alphaproteobacteria bacterium (assembly GCA_017302755.1). Lineage (GTDB taxonomy): Bacteria > Pseudomonadota > Alphaproteobacteria > Rickettsiales > JAFLCR01 > JAFLCR01. Next base: position 6,469 of record JAFLCR010000074.1, on the reverse strand, counting down.
CATCCGTTTCCTGGGTAAGGCGGCCGATGATCTTGCGCTTGCGGTTATCGCTGCCGCCGCCGCTCATGCGGCCGATCAGCAGGTTGACGATCACGAAGACGCCAATGGCAAGTGCGGCGGGGATAAAATAGGCTTCCATGGCGTCAGTCTATACCATATTCCTGCCAATCCCAAGACATTCCAGCATTTCTTTATCCCGATTGAAATAAAGCGCCTGTTCATAAAAACGGGGGCGGATATTCGTGCAGAAAAAGTCGCCGGTCAGCAAACCATCCGGACCCATGGGGCCGGGTTTATAACCAAAAAGCTGTTGCGTTACAATGGTATCTCCCTCAAGACCCACCACTTCTTCGATATGCGTTACCCGCCGGCGGCCATCGCGCATGCGGGCCACCTGCACCACGACGTGCAGAGCGCTCGCAATCTGGAGTCGCAACGCGTGAGTAGGCATCGCAAGTCCCGCCAGACCAACCAGGTTTTCGATACGCGAAAGACAGTCGCGCGGGTTATTGGCGTGGATGGTAGCCATGGAGCCGTCATGGCCCGTGTTCATGGCTGCGAGCACGTCGATCACCTCGTCACCGCGAATTTCGCCGAGGATAATGCGGTCGGGGCGCATACGCAGCGCGTTCTTTACCAATTGCCTCTGGGTAATTTCACCAGCTCCTTCGATATTGGGCGGGCGCGTTTCCAACCGCAGCACGTGCGGTTGATGCAGCTGAAGCTCCGCCGCATCCTCAATAGTAATCACACGCTCGCCGGGATCGATATTACCCGACAATGCGTTCAGCATGGTCGTTTTACCCGAACCCGTGCCTCCGGAAACCAGGATATTAATGCGAATATTGCCGCAGATTTCCAGAAATTTGCACATTTCCGGCGTCATTGAGCCGTATTGCACATACTGGGAAATAGGCATTTTATTCTTTTTAAACTTACGGATGGAGACGATGCTGCCATCTAGCGCCAGCGGCGGAATGATCGCGTTG
>JAFLCR010000074.1:0-5470 GCA_017302755.1 Alphaproteobacteria bacterium | reverse complement strand
TTGAAGCGCGATCCGTCAGGCATGCGGGCGTCCACCATCGGGCTGGTTTCGTCAACGCGGCGACCAACCAATGCCACAATTTTCTGAATAACGTTCAGGAGGTGCTGTTCGCTGGTGAATGTTACGTCGGAAAGCAGCAGCTTGCCGCTTTTTTCGATGTAGATCTGCTTACTGCCGTTGATCATGATATCTGAAACTTCGGCGTCATTAAGCAGCGGCTCGATCGGGCCGAAGCCAAGCACCTCGTCGATCAACTGCTTCTTGATCAGGTCAACCTGGGCGCTGTTGAGCGGTACATCGATACTGGCCAGGAGGCTAGCTGCGGATTCGTTGATTTTATCACGCTTGCCTTCGCGCGTTGGAATGCGCTCAATAGCCTCAAAGTCGATTTTATCGATCAGAATTTCCACCAGCTTGCGTTTCGCTGCCTTAAAATCCGCATTCTCAAGTTTGGGATCCGTATAACGGATGAAAGGAACGCCATGCTGCATCTCCACCGCTGGTGCAGGCTTGGGAGGAGCGGCGGCGGCTGGCGCCGCAGGCGCTGGAACCACAGGCTCAAGCGTGGCGTTGGCGGCAAAAGTCGTGCTTTGCTGATCTGCCGGGGCCGCGGCCGGCGCAGCGGACTCCTTTATCGGAGCGGCAGCCGGAATGGGGCGCTGCTCCGTTCCGGGCCGTCCTGCTGCCGTTCCACCCTTTTTTCCGAACATAGAGTTGCTTGCTATCGCTTGCTGAATACTGACGAAAGCGAGTGTAGCGGGGATTTGCTTGAAGATTGGTTAAGCTTATCCTGGCCCGCTGGCGCCTCGCCATCCAGAAATCCCGAGGCAAACTCCCGGAATTGACGGGCCAGCATAGAGCTGCCCACTTCCTGGATGGTCTTGCCCTGATTTTCTGCGCTGACAATCGTCTTAATGTCGTTGCCGAAATAGAAATCCACCTTCTTGTTGCAGACGCGCTCGTAGTCTTTGGAGGTAATGCCCTCCTTGAACTTGGCGCCGCTGCGGTTCACAACCACCGTCACATTCTCATCTCGAATACCGATATCCCGCCAAGCGCCGAGCAGACGCGCGGAATGCGTCACTGAGCGCAACCATAGCTGGGCAACCATTACGATATGCGACGAATCGCTGAGTGCGGCGGCAATCCATGTCGACCACAGATGCGGAAGATCGATCACCACATATTCGAAACGCTGCTGCAGCGTTACCAGCAGGTCGCGGATCGTCTCGGGACGGATGGAGGGCATCAGGCGCAAATCATTGGGCGCGGCGATGATCTTAAGATTGTCTCCATAATCTGCGAGCATGCGTTCGACCAGCGTGCTGTCGATCGCACGGTCGGGATGCTCGAACAACTCCTTGATACCGAAAGGCGTGCTCAGATCCAGATTTCGCGCGACCATGCCGAATTGAAAATCCATGTCGATCATGACAGTGGGCTTTTTAAATTCCTCCGCCAGGCAATAGGCCGTGTTAAGCGCCACGGTGCTCGAGCCGTCGCCGGAAGCGGCGCTCATGAACGAGATAACCTTGGATGAGGTTTTAGACGCCTGCGTTGCACCTTCGTACATCAGCGCGGTGCGGATTTCGTTGATCTTAGCAGGTTTGATAAAATATTCGATGATGCCGCGCTGGCGCAGATCGCGATAGAAGGTGACATCATTCGTCACACCAATCACCACGACGCGCGTATCTGCCTCGCAGTTCTCCGCCATCACGTCCAACTCAGGTAGCACGTCGTAGCTGCGGTTGCCGATGTCGATCAAAATGTATTGCGGCGTGCGCGAAAGCGTCTGCAGATACCCCGCAGCACTCATCGGCGTGCCAATGACAACATCTGCCGCTTCGTAACCCAGCGCATTCGCAACCTGGTTTACAAAGTCTTTTTCCGCCACATCAGCAATGACGGCCATGACTGGGCTTGGTTGGCTCATACCAAATCCGGTGAAGAGGTGGTCTTTGAACGACCGGGGTGGTTAGTTGCCAGTTTGCTGACTGGAAACCAGATCGTCCTTGAATTGGGACTGCACCGAAGGCGGCCGCACCGGCGCATTATACGCCTTCACGGACGACGCAGCTTTGTCGCCATCCACCATATCTAGCAGGTTCGGGTTAACAAATTGCTGCTTATCACTGACCATCTGCAACATATTGACAGCCGTGGAGCACCCGAACCCGGAATGATTAAGGTTGTAGGGGTTGATATGGTTGGTAACGAAGCGGTGGTTGCAGTCGCGAGCCAATACCCGGTCATAAATAAGGGTCACGGAATTATCCGCCGCCTCGACATGTTTCACCGGAATAGCGAATTGCGACAACGCCTCCTGCGCTTGCTGGCACGTCTGGTCGCCACTCAGGCAAATAATTTCAGCACGTGTGGGCTGGTCCTGATTGACCCAGGAGATAACTTCGTCCACCGATTCTGCAGAAGCCAATCGTACATTCACCCGCTCAGAAGAAACGTCGATCAAGTTCTCTGGCTGGCCGCGGTTCACATAGGCACTGTCGGGAATCACGCTGCAGGCGGCGAGAAACAACCCCGTCAGCGCGATCATATGGTTGCGGTTAGGCATCTTCCCACTCACTTTCTTTATTCCGTCATGAAGCCGACAGGCCCCTCGAAGCCCGGCGTCTGGGAAATGCGGATCGCATCCCCTGATTGGGCACCCAGCGCGCCGTAGAATACGGACTCCATCATGGAGGGCATTTTATAGTCATCCGAAGGCATGCGGATTTCCGAGGACGTGACGGGATCTACGATATACGGAGTCACCGCCATCACCAGTTCAGTTTCGTTACGCTGGAAATTCGTGCTGCGAAACAGCGCGCTCAGCACTGGAATCTCGCCAACGCCGGGCAACTGATCGATGCTGTTATTCATTTTGTCACTCAAGAGGCCAGCGATCATGAAGCTTTCCCCAGGCGCAAGCTCCACCGTGGTGCGGGCGCGACGAGACGTCAGAGCCGGAACACTAGTACCCTGAATCTGCACTGATCCGGCGCTGGTCAGCTCAGAAACTTCGGGTTGAACGATCAGCCGAATCCTGTTCGCCGTCAGCACGAAGGGCGTAAACTGCACTGCCACACCGAACTGCTTAAAAGTGATGCTAAGAGTATTGTTGCTTTGGGCAATTGGAATAGGGAATTCACCACCAGCCAGGAAGTCCGCCTTTTCGCCGGATGTCGCCACAAGGTTAGGCTCCGCAAGAATGCGAAACACGCCGTTCTGCTCCAACGCATCCAGCGAGGCCGAAAGACCCCAGTTCGCCGTGGTCAGGCCCGCGGTGAGCGAGCCGAACGTCGTCGCACTGGCAGAACCGGTATCCGTCAGGTAACTGAAATTGCCTGCCGTCTTATTAGCGGAGAACCTCGCGCCGAGGTTCTTTAGCGAGGAGCGCTGCAACTCGCCGATCCGGACGCGGAGCATGACCTGTTGACCACTGGTTACTTGGAGCAGGTTGATGATCTTGCTGATAGCACTGGGATTGATCATTGAGGTACTGCCGCCAGCACCACTGCTGCTGCCGCTGCCCATAGCGCTGCCGCTAACGGGGTTGATGAATTCGTTGACGATCTCCACCGCCTTGCTTGCCACCTGCGCATCAGTGACCGTACCCGTGAGGGCGACGCCTTCGTTCACCACTTCGACGCCAATGCGCTCATAGGGGAAGAATGTGCCCAGCGCCTTGCGGATCGCAGGCAGATCATAGCTGACATTGACGGTGAACTCCTTGATCACCTTATTGTCCTTGTTGAATACGCGGATATCCGTTGTGCCCACCTTTTTGCCAAGCACGGAAAACCGCGTCGTGCCATGCACGGCAATGTCGGCCGTATTGGGATCCGTCACAATGACTTCGGCCATTGCCTCGGGAAGCACGATCAGATCGGAGCGATTGACCGGCACTACGAGCGCGCTGCCTGCCGCGAACGACGCGCCAGCCCACAGCGAGACGGTCGCAGAAAAAATTATCGCCCTACATTTATGCCCCACCATCATGGACGCTCCACTCCTACCGTTTCTTTTTTCACACCGCGGAGCACGACCACGGACTCGGAACTTCCCACCGCCTCGCCACCCGTCAGCGCGGTTTTGCGTGCTGCCATGGACTCAAGCTTCTTGCGAATATCCAGCTCCTTCGTGGCGCCACCCTGCGTGGGCTGGTCATCCCCGAAGAGATTGACTGTATCCGCCGCATAACCCTGACCACTGGAATAAAGCATAGGGAAATAGGTAGGCGGCGTGATGCGCGACAGATCAGGAATGCCCGTCGGCGGAATCATCGTCATTTCATCCTTGTCGGCCATGGAGCGCAGCGCCACGGAAAGCATGGCGTTCTTTTCGGCCAGTCGCAGCTTCTGCGCGTCGGCCTGCGTCACCTCCAGGGTGAACGTCGACGGAGGCGTCGGCGCCTCGCCCGCATTCGACACGGCGCGCTGATCCACACCAATCACCTTTACGTTAGAAACCAGCACCTCAGTGAAACTCTCCTGCTTGTCCTTCGAACCGGGAATAAGCGGATCCGCAACGGCAAGCGTAACCCGCTGCGTGATCAACACATCCACCTTATCGCCGGGATAAACAAAGCCGGCACCACCGGAAATGGCATCCACGGGAATCGTGACGGCACGCATGCCCTTGCCGAGATTGGCAGCCAGGAAGCTCGGATCGTTCGGATTGGCAAGCTTGCTACGGATGACCGGCTCGCCCGCCTGGAACGGCGTGCGCGTCACCAGCCCCATGATGCCAGCATCTCCCTTGCCGTCACTGACAATGAAATCTTCGAGCACAAGATGCTGGGGCCAGGGCTTCCTGTCCAGCAGACCCGCGTCCAGCGCAGTACCAATGGGAATAGCCTGACGGGCGACAAGGATATCTACCTTCGCCACTTCTTCTTTGATGATCTTGGGCTCAACGACAACCCTGACTTTCTCTTCCTGGGCGTCTTTCTTGACGAATTGGGTGGCGAAGATCGCCGCTGCCGTAGCCAACGCAATTGCGATGAAAAAACCTATGAGCCGCATTGATCCACCTGAATAACCGTTGTGACGTCACCTTAGCCCAGGGTTTTATTACTTGAGGGTAAAGGATCCGTAAACGCATCTACCTAACACGCAACAGGTTGAGGCTATAAATAATGAACGGCTTTAGTCAAGCTTTTATGCTTAGGACAGGGCAATCCCCTTCTCAGCGGCCAGACGCTGTGCTTTTTTGATCGTTGACAGATTGCGCTGGAACAGCGGCGGATGACTCCGGAATATGCCCAGAAGCTTCCGGAAGAACTTCTTTTTCACCGCCCGCACGAACCCTGGAAGCAGGGATGAGAATCATCACCCTGGTGCCGCGGTTCACCTCGCTATGCAAGGTCAACTTGCCGCCGTGAAGCTCGGCAAACATCCGACAGAGTGGCAGGCCGAGGCCAGTGCCTTCCTGAGTATGGTTGCGGTTCACCTGGCCGAATACCGAG
>JAFLCR010000073.1 GCA_017302755.1 Alphaproteobacteria bacterium | reverse complement strand
CGAATTTCGGCCGCAAATCGCTCAACGAGATCAAGGAAGTGCTGTCCACCATGGGCCTGCGCTTCGGCATGGAAGTGAACGATTGGCCGCCGGAAAACATCGAAGAGCTGGCCAAGAAATTTGAAGACCCGTATTAACCTAATGGTCTGCCGTCCCTGAATGGATACGGCGGACGAGCGTAGCGAGGACTAGCCCCATTGAGGGGCTTAAGCCCCAGCGGCGCTTGAGCGAAAACGAAGGAGCAAGTCATGCGTCACGGAATGAACGGACGTAAGTTCAGCAGAGAATCCCAGCACCGCCTGGCGATGTTCGCCAACCTGGCGAATGCGCTGATCAAACACGAGCAGATCACCACGACCCTTCCCAAGGCGAAGGATCTGCGCCCCATCGTCGAGAAGCTGGTGACGCTCGGCAAGCGCGGCGATCTGCACGCTCGCCGTCAGGCGATCAGCCAGATCAAGGACGAGGCGATTGTCGCGAAGCTGTTTTCCGCCATCGCGGAACGCTACAAGTCTCGCCAAGGCGGCTACACCCGCGTGCTGAAGGCGGGCTTCCGCTACGGCGACAACGCGCCGATGGCGATCATCGAGTTCGTGGACCGCGACGAATCCGCCAAGGGCCAGGATTCCGGCCCCGTGGAAACGGCGGCTGAAGAAACCGCTGCCGCGTAAGCAATTCCTAGGAATGAATGGAAGGGGCTGCCTTGGCAGCCCCTTTTCTTTTGGCTGCGGAACCCCTAGATATTGACGATACAGGTTTTTGCATGCTCAAACGAAGCTTCTGCCTTTTTCTTGCCACCATCGCTATGACTGCGCCCGCCGCCGCGCAGGAGCCGCCCCGCGCCGTGCCGCAAAGCCGCTCCGAGCTGCAGCTTTCCTTCGCGCCCGTCGTGAAGAAAGCCGCCCCGGCGGTAGTGAACATCTACACCAAGCGCGTGGTCAAAACGCGCGTGGCACCGCTGTTGGACGATCCACTTTTCCGCCAGTTCTTCGGCAGCCAGCTGGACGGCATCCCCCGTGAGCGCACGGTGAATTCGCTGGGTTCAGGGGTGATCCTGAAACCGAACGGCCTGATCGTCACCAACTACCACGTGATCCGCGAAAGCGACCAGATCACGGTCGTGCTTCACGACCGCCGCGAATTCGAAGCCGAGCAGGTGCTGGCCGACGAGCGCTCCGACCTCGCGTTGCTGCGCCTCAAGGACGTGAAGGAAAACCTGCCCTATCTGGACTTGCGCGATTCCGACGATCTTGAGGTCGGCGACCTGGTGCTGGCTATCGGCAACCCGTTCGGCGTGGGGCAGACGGTGACGAGCGGCATTGTCTCGGCGGTGGCGCGCACCACGGGCGGCATCAACGATTTACAGTTCTTCATCCAGACCGACGCAGCCATCAACCCCGGCAATTCCGGTGGTGCGCTGGTGACGCTCGACGGCAAGCTGGTGGGTGTGAACACCGCCATTTTCTCGCGCACGGGCGATTCCAGCGGCATCGGCTTCGCCATTCCCGCCAACATGGTGGCGACCGTCATCGACGGCGAGGCGCATGGCGGCAAGGTGCAGCGCTCCTGGCTCGGCGTCGCCGGGCAGAATGTGACGAGCGACATCGCCGAGTCTCTCGGCCTGCCGCGCCCCGTGGGCGTGCTGGTGAAGACCGTGTCTTCCAAAAGCCCCGCCGAGGCGGCGGGCATCGCGGCAGGTGACGTCATCATCGCCATCGACGGCAAGGAAATCGCCGATGAGGCTGCGTTGCGCTTCCGCGTCGCGACCCATCCGCCGGGATCGAAGGTGACGGTCAGCTATGTGCGGCGCGGCCAGCAGGAGAACGCCATGACCACCTTGACAGGCCTGCCCGAGATTCCGGCCCGCGACGAACGCGTGATCGCCGGTGACAATCCGCTTTCCGGCGCCAAGGTGGCGAATCTCTCCCCGCGCCTGGCCGACGAGATGGACCTGCCGATGGTGGAGGGAGTTGCGATTCTTGATGTTTCGGGTGACGGCCTGGCCCGCCGCTTCGGTTTCAAGAAGGGCGACATCCTCCTGCAGATCAATAAGCAGGACGTTGCCAGCACGGCGCAGCTTGCGAAGCTGCTTTCCTCCTCGCGCGGTGGCTGGCGCATCGCCTTCAGCCGGGACGGGCAGGTGCGAAACCTGCTGATTAGCAGATAACGTGGACATGAGGTATATTGTCATTCCCGCGAAGGCGGGAATCCATAAGCCCTGGCGATTCGTATTCGCGCAGGCGTTCCAACCTCTGGTTCCGTGGTTATGGATTCCCGCCTTCACGGGAATGACAGAGTACCTATCATGAAACAACCCTCACTCCTGAAGAACAACACCTCGCACCGCCCACTGCCCGATCTGCTGCGCCCGTCGAGCTTCGCCGACGTCGTGGGCCAGGAGCACCTGACCGCCACCGACGGCGCGCTGACGCGCATGATCGCCACGAACAGCCTGACCTCGATCATCTTCTGGGGCCCGCCGGGCTGCGGCAAGACGACGCTCGCCCGCCTGCTGGCCGAAGCAAGCGGCCTGCACCTAGAAATCCTCTCCGCCGTGACGAGCGGGGTGGGCGACCTGCGGAAAGTCTTCGATGCCGCCGAAGCGCGCGAAGCGGACGGGCAGGGGACGCTGCTCTTCGTCGACGAAATCCACCGCTTCAACCGCGCGCAGCAGGATATTTTCCTGCCCTATGTCGAGCACGGCACGGTGATCCTGATCGGCGCGACCACGGAGAACCCCTCCTTTGAGCTGAACGGGGCGCTTTTATCCCGCTGCAAGGTGCTGGTGCTGAAGCGCCTCGACGAGGCCGCGCTCGAACAGCTCATTGCCCGCGCCGAGGCTTGGGCGGGCAAGAAGCTTCCGCTGGAGCCCGAAGCCCGCGCCTCGCTGCTCGGCATGGCCGACGGCGACGGCCGCTATCTTCTTTCGCTCTGCGCCGAACTCTTGGCCCTGCCCGAAGGCAAACCGCTCGACACGGCCAAACTCTGCGCGGTCGTGCAGAAACGCGCTCCGCTTTACGACAAGCAGCAGGAGAGCCACTACAACCTCATCAGTGCCCTGCACAAATCCATGCGCGGCTCGGACGCCGACGCCGCGCTCTACTGGCTGTGCCGCATGCTCGACGGCGGCGAGAACCCGCTTTACATCGCCCGTCGCCTGGTGCGCTTCGCGGTGGAGGATATCGGCCTGGCCGACCCCGAAGCCGTCCATCAGGCGCTGGCGGCGAAGGAGGTCTACGATTTCTTGGGGAGCCCCGAAGGCGAACTAGCCCTGGCGCAGGCGGTGATTTATCTTGCGACCGCCCCCAAATCCAATGCAGCCTATATGGCCTATAAAGGCGCGGTGAAAGACGCGAAGCAGACCGGCTCGCTGATGCCGCCCATGCACATCCTGAACGCCCCGACCAAGCTGATGCAGGAACTGGGCTATTCCAAGGGCTACGCCTACGACCATGACCAGGAGGACGCCTTCTCCGGCCAGAACTACTTTCCAGGCGATTTGCCGAGGCGGGAATATTACCAACCCGTGGAGCGCGGTTTTGAGCGCGATTTGCGGAAAAGGCTGGAGTATTTCGCCAAATTGCGGGAAAAGAAGAAATAACCCTCTTTGTCATTCCCGCGAAGGTGGGAATCGTAAGGTAACCTTCAGCACATCGCTTGGGGACTTAAGATTTCCGTCTTCGCGGGAATGACGTTTGGAAGTATGTTGATGTCCACCATTCCACTCTACATCGCGGTGGCGGTCGGCGGGGCGCTCGGCTCCGTGGGCCGCTTTGCGATGATGAACGCCTGCGGCCGCTGGTGGGGCGTGGAATACCCTTACGGCACGCTCGCCGTGAACGTGGCCGGAGCTTTTGCGATGGGCATTCTGGTCGGTCTGTTCGCCGCCTTCGCCTCGGTGGGGCAGGAGGTGCGCGCGTTTTTTGCTGTCGGCGTGCTCGGCGGGTTCACAACATTTTCCACCTTCTCGCTCGACATGGTGACACTGTTTCAACGCGGCGAGGTTTTCGCGGCGGTCGTTTACGCGGCGGCCTCGGTGCTGCTTACGCTGTTCGCGCTCTATCTTGGTCTGGCCCTCACACGGATGTTGGCGGCGTGAAAGATACCATCTCCCTCGAAGTTACCGAAGCCCACGCCGGCATGCGGCTCGACCGCTGGTTCAAGCTCTATTATCCGCACATCCCCCATGCCATGCTGCAGAAGCATCTGCGCAAGGGGCTGATCCGCGTCGAGGGAAAGAAAGCCGAAGCCTCCGCCCGCCTCGAAACGGGGCAGGAGGTGCGGATCCCCACATTTCTGGCTGAATCGCAAGTCAGCAACCCCGCACCCGCCAAGCCACGCCAGGCGTCGGAGCACCTGTTGTCCGCGATCCCGAAATGGGTCATCCATAAGGACAAGGACATCCTCGCCCTGAACAAGCCCTCCGGCATTGCCGTGCAGGGCGGCAGCGGCGTGAAGGACAGCATCGACGGCCTGCTCGACGCGCTGCGCTTCGGCTCCGAAGAACGCCCCAAATTAGTGCACCGCATCGACAAGGACACCTCCGGCATCCTGCTGTTGGCCCGCCATGCGAAAGCCGCGCGGGAACTGACGGAAGCCTTCCGCCACAAGGAAACGCGCAAGCTCTACTGGGCGCTGGTGGCCGGAATGCCGGAGCGAAGGGAAGGGGAGATCCACCTCTCGCTCTCCAAGGGCGGTCCGGCGGGGCGCGAGAAGGTGAGCGTGGACGCGAAGGACGGCAAGAAAGCGGTCACGCTCTTCCGCGTGGTGGAGGCACTGGGTAAAAAACTCGCCTGGGTGGAGCTGGAGCCGGTGACGGGCCGCACCCACCAGCTTCGCGTGCACATGGCGGCAATCGGCCACCCCATCATCGGCGACGGCAAATACGGCGGCAAGGGCGCGTTCATCGAGGGCATGAAGCTCGACGGCAAGCTGCACCTGCATGCCCGCTCGCTGGAGTTGCCGGAGCGCGGCCTGTCGCTCACCGCCCCGCTCACCGGCCACATGAAGGCAAGCTGGAAACTGCTGGGGTTCGACGAGAGGTAGGCCATGCCAAGAGTCAGCTATAACGGACTGGTGGCCGATGTGCGTGAGGAAGACCTGGAAGCCGCCATCGCCCATCTCTCCACCTGCCCCCGCGCCGAGCGTAAGGCCATTCTCGCCAGCGTAAAAAAAGCGCTGGGTCGCGCCGTGCGCCTCATGGAAACCGGCTCTCCCTTTCCCGAAGCCCTGCTGCGGGACACGGCGAATGACATCGGCCTTTGGTTCGCGGGCGAGGTGCTGGCGGGCCGTGCGGAGCAATACAGGGTAAACATGCAGTGACCTGCATGTGACGACACTATCTAGCCGCCCAATACGATGGGCCTGGAAGGCGGAGGCGGCGTTTGAAAAACATCGCGGCTGGGTTCGGTGAAGATGTCCGTGAAACGCAGGACGAAGCTTTCCAGATCCTTGATCTCGCCTCTCTTTACGCTTTCGTACAAATCGAACAGCACGCCTTGGGACAGATCACCGTTGGTATTTCCCGCCGGGTGCATGCCCAGGCGGTTTGCATAGCTCCAGAAAATTCTTTCATGCTCGCCTGCCAGGGCATTTATGGCATGCCACAGGCTCGCGCCTGCCATGGGAATATTGACGGGCATGGTGACGGGGTAGACCGGCGCGTGATGCTCATCTGAGCGAAACACGTTAACGGCATTGCGCAATTCACGGTAGGGGCGCGGTTCGCTGACGGAGGGGTCGTGAAACACGCGCCCGTCCGGCGGCAGCCAGATATCCAGGATGGCGACGACGCCCGCTTCGCGGTATGCCGGTTCGCTGAGTTTCTGCATGATTCCCAGTAACCTTTCCAGCCTACCCTCGAATCCGTTCTGGATGCTGGGGTCGAGTGCGATCTCCTGCATGTGAACCACGGGCCTTCCCTGTTGCGCGGCGATAACCCCGTCCAGCCATTCGCCGATATCCTTGGCGCCCGTGTAAAAGTTGAACGGCGAACCGTGCGAAACCACGGGCTGGACGGCTTCGAGCTGCTCCAGGGAACGTTTGACCGTGCTGGTTTTCAGGGTGCGCCCCTGGCCGCTGACAAGCACGATGCCACCCTGATGCTGTTCCACGCAGAACGCGGTGATCTCTCTGATATAGCCTGACTGAAGCGTGAAATCCCCAAGGCAGGTATGCGCCTGGTAAATGCTGTGCATGCGATTGAAATCAGCATCATTCAATGAATCGGGGCTGACGCCGATCAAGTGCCGGTATCGTGGATCGAGATAGCGTGGATCTGGTTTTGGCATGTTACGCACCTTGCATTATGATACAAGCCTACGCGAAACGTGTGACGGTATCATGACAAGGATGTGATGTAAAAATAATGAATAACAATATTTTATACAGTGATTGGTGCAGAGATCTTCGTGCCTTCATTCACACTGACCTGCTCTATTATCTCGCCGATTCTCCGCCTGAGCTGACAGAGGAGCAGCGGCAAGGCTGGGAACCCATGCTTGCCTGGGCTGAGAATCGCTATGGCGTCACGTTCCTGCGCACGCAAGGCGTCATGCCCCTTACCCAGCCGGAAGCGGTGCAAAAAATGCTGGAGGCAGCCATTGAAGAAAATCAAGAAAATATAGAGCTTCTCTACCGGCTCACGCGTGCCTTCGGCTCGCTGATCCTGGCGCTGGCGGTATTGGAAAAGCGCCTGGATGCCGCTGAAGCCTTCCGCCTTTCGCGCTTGGATGAAGACTTCCAGAAGCGCGCCTGGGGCGTGGATGATGAGGCGGAGGCGAGGGAAAAAGCGATCTTGGCTGACATCCAAATGATGATGGCTGGGCTAAGTGGCAAGGCATAGCGCGCCAAGAATATTTCCCGACACCTGTCAATCTTAAAAATGCCTTTCGCCAATAAGTTCTATTTGTTAAAACCCAGGTTCGTTCTTCAACAACGTTCCTGAGTCACATGAAAACCGCGATCGTAGAAATGCTTGAGCAAAAGCGTGAAGGCGCGCGCCAGGGCGGCGGCCAGAAGCGCATCGACGCCCAGCACGAAAAGGGCAAGCTCACGGCACGCGAACGCCTCGAGGCGCTGCTCGACCCGGATTCCTTTGAGGAATACGACATGTTCGTCGAGCACCGCTGCACGCATTTTGGGATGGAAGAGAATAAAATCCCCGGCGACGGCTGCGTCACCGGCCACGGCACGATCAATGGCCGCCTGGTGTTCGTCTACAGCCAGGACTTCACCGTATTTGGCGGTTCGCTCTCCGAAACCAACGCCAAGAAAATTTGCAAGATCCTCGATATGGCGATGAAAGTCGGCGCGCCGGTAATCGGCATCAATGATTCCGGCGGCGCGCGCATCCAGGAAGGGGTGGATTCGCTCGGCGGCTTTGCTGAAATCTTCCAGCGCAACGTGCTGGCTTCCGGCGTGGTGCCGCAGATCTCGCTCATCATGGGCCCGTGCGCGGGCGGCGCGGTGTATTCTCCGGCGCTCACCGATTTTATCATCATGGTGCGCGGCTCGTCCTACATGTTCGTAACCGGCCCCGACGTGGTGAAGACGGTGACGCACGAGATTGTAAGCCAGGAAGATCTGGGCGGCGCTGATACGCACACAAACAAAACCGGCGTGGCCGACCTGGCTTACCAGAATGACATTGAAGCGCTGCTTCAAACGCGCCGCCTGTTCAACTTCCTGCCGCTTTCCAATCGTGAAGGCGTGCCCGCCCGCCCGACGACCGACCCGGCTGACCGCGTGGAGACCTCGCTCAACACGCTGGTGCCCGAAAACCCGAACAAGCCTTACGACATGCGCGAGCTGATCGAGCGCGTGGTCGATGAAAACGATTTCTTCGAAATCCAGCCTTCCTACGCGAAGAACGTCATTGTCGGCTTCGGCCGCATGGAGGGACGCAGCGTGGGCATCGTCGCCAACCAGCCGATGATCCTTGCTGGCTGCCTCGACATCGATGCCTCGCGCAAGGCCGCGCGCTTCGTGCGCTTCTGCGACGCGTTCAACATTCCCATCATCACCTTCGTTGACGTGCCCGGCTTCATGCCCGGAACGTGGCAGGAGCATAACGGCATCATCAAGCACGGCGCGAAGCTGCTGTATGCGTATGCCGAAGCCACGGTGCCAAAAATCACCGTCATCACCCGCAAGGCTTACGGCGGCGCGTATGACGTGATGAGCTCCAAGCACCTGCGCGGCGACATCAACTACGCCTGGCCTTCGGCGGAAATCGCGGTGATGGGCGCCAAGGGTGCGGTGGAAATCATCTTCCGCGGCTCGCTGAAGGATCCTGAGGCGGTGCAGCAGAAGGTGGACGAATACCGCCAGAAGATTGCCAACCCGTTCGTGACGGCGGCGCGCGGCTATATCGACGACGTCATCCGCCCGCAGAATACGCGCTGGCGCATCTGCCGCGCGCTCTCGGTGCTGCGCTCCAAGCAATTGGAGAATCCCTGAGTAGCATAGGTTCCTGGTAAACAGTCGAAACACAAGGAACTCCCCAACTGATCCTGAAACCTTCCCAAAGGACAAAGGGTACACGTGCTCGCTTTTGAAAGAGAGAACTTCCCTTGAGAGCATTGTGCACAAAACGTTAACCCAGAAGCATTCGAAAACGTGCCAAGAGCACAATCAAAACAATCTGTTGAGCCAGTTACATTTTGTACCCTACCTGAAGTACAAGAGATACAATCTGAGGAACCTGAGCTGGAGGAATACCTGCCACGAAGGCAAAGGTTACAAATGGTGGATGAAGTTTGAGCTGAGTATGTGCCAACTGCACAAAGCTTGCATGATGAAGAAAAAAGAGCATCTTGATAACTTCCTGGAACACAAGGAGAGCATGAAGATGATCCTTCCTTGGAATATGTTCCACGACTGCACAATGTGCAAGCAGTCATTCCAGTTGAGTTGGTAAATGTTCCAACATCACAGTCTATGCACTGAGACGCTCCTGTGACGTTCTGAAAACGACCCGGAGGACAAACAAAGCAAGTCGATTGAGATGTCGCATTGGCGAAAGTGCCTGCATTGCAACTCAAACAGTTCAGGCTGTTCATCTGCCCTGAGTATCTCCCAAAACTACAGTCGGAGCAAAGTGTCGCACCAGAATTACTTTGATTCTTGCCAAGCGGACAAGCTGGGCATGAGACAGCTCCAACTGAAGACGAGAAATAGCCTGCAAAGAATGTATCGTTGAGTTTCAAGCTACCTACATAGTATGAAAAGTTTACCTGGAGAACAAGGCGTGCAAGAAGAGCCACTGGTTGACGATTTGCCAGCTACACACAAGTTGCATGAAGTTGATCCAGCTATAGAGTCAGTGCCAGCTGCACAAACTGCACAATTCAGCATAGGCATAGGAGAGAATTGGTTGTTTGGACAGAGGTTGCAAGTTGAGTTTGCTGTGCAAACTGATCCTAATGAGCAGCTACAAAGCTTGCTGACCCAAACATTGTTGTAGCCGACATTTGTACGTTCTGCACCGAGCGCTCCACCAGCGATTACAATTCGCTTCTTGCTGTCCAAACCAACAATTGGATGCACTCTCGGACCAGGAAAAGTTGAAGTGCCAGGGGAATCTGCTCCATAGACACCTGCAATGAATGTGTATTTTCTTGAAGATGGTCTGTACATCCATATGTCTCCATACATACCTGAGTTGAGATCTCGATTGCTTGTGTTTTGTCCTCCGTAAATGTAAACATTCTGAGAGCCATCGGTCCAACAAGAGGCCCCTCTTCTCAGCATCGGCCCAGTTGATACATCCCCCTCAATGCCCATTGCGGTGAATCCAGATCTCGAGCTCTCCATCCAAAAGTATTGTTTGGAAAGAATGTCAAACTT
>JAFLCR010000072.1 GCA_017302755.1 Alphaproteobacteria bacterium | reverse complement strand
GCTGTCAGGGAATTCTCCGTAATTATATTCTTCTACAAGAACATATTTTGGATGCACGGTTTGCACGATAGCCACATGAGGCAGCATATCGGGAAGCGTATAAGTGCTATCGGGCTCATCCCAGAGATCGCCACCGTTCTTGCGGATAACCTCGTCGTCCCAGACAAGAATATCTCCAGGCTTGGCTTTAGAAAGCCCCTCACCTTGGCCCGGCATATCGGTAGCGCTGGTGAATTGCTCGCTTGAAAGCGCGGTATTATTAGGGTCGTACCACGCTCCTTTTGCCGCAAGGCATTTTTCAGGGTCAAAAGGCGATGTTTGGCAATCTGCAAAATTAGGATCTGGCTTCAGGCCCAAAAATGGAAAACGCTTGCTGACAATAGCAATTCGGGCCGCAGTGCCATACTCTTTCTGTTTCAGCGTGGCATGGCCGTGCTTGACGTAGCCCCTCCAAGCGAGAGGCCATTGCTGCTGTACTGGCGCCAAGGATGTTACTTGCTTTGTTCCCGAACCGATAACGGTGGCGCTTTTGGATTTTTCCTTGAAGTCCCAATAGACGGCGCCAGCGCGGCGATGGACATATTCCTCCGCAGAGCCCTGCTTGAAGGTTTGCTCATATTTACAAATGCAACCAAGCCTAAAGTATTTCATGCAATTGGCTTGGTAGAGTTTGAGCTCTTCCCAGCCACCGTAGCCGCAATTCTCATGCTCCACCCCTACGCCTACCAGCGTATCTTCAGGGTAGCGGCATGATGCATAATTCGTATCCCACCACGTCATGGCAGGTTTTTTGGCCCTACTTTCGGAGGTGCCGAAATTGCGCCAGAAAATCCACTCCCAATCCGGCCAGCGGACGTCTCTTTCCCAAGCGAAAGGCGTGGGCCTCAGCTTCAGGACATTTAAGATAACGTTATCCTCTTTTTCGTTGACGGGCTTTTCGATGATGTCGCAGCAGTCGTCGCGGCAGGTAGAGCATTGGGGCTGCATCAGTGGCGGCGGACGTATAGACGAGTTTAGGTCATAGTCTGTGGGCTTGAAGCAATTTGCATGGCAGCTAGTGCACGCATCCCATTCGCTTTTTCGTGACATCAGGATGTCCACGGGATAACCGGCATCATTCGGATTAGCGGGATCGGCTCGGTCGCAGACGATATTGGCGTTATATTTTTTACTGAACAGATCGTTATTATAGGTACCAACAATTCCCGTTTTGCGGAAACCGAAGGGGTGGGTCGGGTCGTAAATAGCCTCCACTGCCGGGACGGGAGTATCGCGTTTCGTCGGAGCTGCAATATCGAGGGGTTGGCACATGCTTTCATCTGTGCCGATTGGTGCTTTGGGCAGAACAGCGCTTCCGGCATATCGCCGTACGCATTCGCCGTCCATGATGTCAGATTCGCCAGGTTTGCCGGCCAATTGAATTTTTGTATTCGTACTGCACCGGAACATCCAGTTTGATATGAAACGATCTACCTGCTCAGAAAGCTGTCTTTTATTGATGGCAACGTTCTTGCAGCCATAGCTTGGAGGTATATTTTCCTGCTGCAGCAACGCAGAAATATCCGCATCATTTTTGCCGAGTTGCGATTTGCTTCCCGCCTGGAATTCATAAAATGCACCAATGCGCTTATCATTCGCCTGGTTATCGCTGAGGCTGCTGGTGGGGGTGGCGGTGCGGAAAATCAACTCAATAATTGCCGTGATCAACCCGAAGGCTCCCCCTCTGCTGCGGGCATTTCTTAAAAAGTCGGCAATGGCGCTGATCTGATATGTGGTAAAGCGCGGTGTTTTCGGTTTGACGTAACAGGCCGGCACCGTCGGCATCGTGCCCATTTGTAACTGGCCTGCTGTCGCAGCTCCCCATGAATCTGGCGGAGGGGCGGCGTTGAGGCATTCCGTATTTGGAGTTTCAACGGGGTTGTAGCAGCTGCGCCAAGTTAAGAGATTATTGTAAAGGGTCATGCTGCCTACGCAGGGGGTGGGCACGCATTGCCCTTCCGCATTTCGGCGATAAGTGGAGCAGGAAGAACCAAATCCGCGCAAAACGTTATTGGACGCTCCAGGCGAACAATCAATGAAGCGGCTGACAATGCGATACTTGTATTTCAATTTATCTTCATGCGGGCCATCCCAAGCATTTCCATTTATATCGGGGCGACCGTTTCCATTTACGCGAGAGTAATTAGAATGGAGAATAGTCCCTCTGCCGGAATACATCACCACATGGCCATCGCCTTCCACTATCGCTACGTCCCCACATTGACATCCCGCCCAATTATTATCCGGATCACATAAAGGCGTGCCTCCGGCATTGCTCGGGTAAACGGTTTGTCCCCCACTGGATTTTGCCACCATTCTAGAAACGCTATTGGTAAGAAACACAGAGGCGTCTCTGCCAGTCGGCCCCAGCATTCCTGAGAGCTGATACGCTGCATGTATCGCTGAAGCGCAATCCAGCGCCCGCATGCTATCCAGTATTTTGTCGTAATTGGCTATGTGCTCCGCCGGTGACAGACAAAGGTCGGGATAATTATTAAAATCATCCCATCTTGGACAAGTCGCCGTAAGCGATGGATCGATGATCGCTTTGGAATTCGTCATCAAATTTGCGCGACCACAGATATATTCGTTGTATGTGCCGCCACCGCCATAGCATGCTAAAGGTGAGGGAGCCTCGGCAGGAGCGGTGGCTAATGCGCGTGTGACAAACCCGTAAGTCTGAAGAGACCCTCCTCCGGTCGTATTGTAATGACGCGGAGTAGGTTGATAGGCGCCGTAGTTGTCTGCGGGATAGAGAATGTCCAGCGGTTCGCTGGGATTAATTAAATTTCTATCGCCTTTGACAATCAAGTCGCGAAACGTGTCGACGATAGCTTGCCCAGCGGGGCAGCAGTCAGGAAACCCTTCATAAGGATTGCAGGCAGGCGCACCTTCATTTCCGGTGCCTGCCGTTTCCTCGTCGGGATCGCGCGCCATGGCGGGATGATATGTGAGCAGCACAATAAAAAGAACGGCGGAAAGGGCGCGTTTCAAGCTTCCACTTTTAGTAAAAGAAAGCCCTACCAGATGTTGGATGCCCATGCTCAACGTCACATCTATGAATTTATAGAATGATACGCATGTTTTCGCGTTTCTCAAAATGCTTTTTTGTATAACTTCTTGTTGAGTCATATAATAATGGCCAATCTTCATCATTCTGTAATAATTCTTGACCTAACATCGCGTAGAATCGCAGCCAGAATCCTATGCCATCCATTGACCCTCAGGAAGCCGCCAAGGTCGCCGAAATGATGCGTTCGGGCCAATATTTTCCCGAAGCAAGGAAATGGTTCGACGCGAAATATCATTTTGTAGAAACAGAGCGCAGCTGGCTCATTATCATCGGCTCCGTGGCGGTGCTGTGCATCTGGCTTTGCGTTTACGCCATGCAGTCCTTTCTGCCGCTGAAGCCCGTGCGGATTTATCCCATGCTGGTGGAAAACGAGGCGGAATACAGGCTTTCCATTGATGAGATAGCTAAAGATGGGGAAATCAGAAACGAGTCGATCCTGCGGTTTCTGGTGCAGGACTACCTGACCGTGCGAGAATCCTACGACGCGGTTAAGTTGGATTTCGCGCAAAGGCGCATCCGCGCCCTTAGCAGCGATCAGGTTTTCCAGACGTACCAGCAGGCCATGTATGCCGGGAATCCTGAAAGCCCGATCAATCTTTACGGACGTGTCATCGCCCGCAAGGTGCAGCTGATCTCCTTCGTCTATGCTCCGTCCGGGGAGGGGTACAAGGCGCAGGTCCGCTTTCGCGCCACCCTGCGTAACAAGCAGGACGTGCCCGTGGACCTCCGGCCTTCCTACTGGGTGGCAAATATCGCTTTCCGTTTCACGGATATTCGTGTAGACGAAAAAACGAACGATTTTACTCCGCTGGTATTCCAGGTTTATGATTATTCCGTCGCTCCTTATCAGCCGTGAATGCCGCCGTGAGGTGACCGAAACCCGCCGGGTAGTCGCGCGTTTCTTTCTTTTAAGCCTGGTTTTTTCTTTCTTTGCGGTGCTTTTAGCGAGCGGAGCAGAAGCCGCGAAGGAGCCTCGCGCGCTTACCATGGACAAGCGCATTAAAACCGTTGTCTACAATCCCAACGACGTGGTGATTTTCCTCGGCCATTACGGATTGCAGTCGAACATCGAATTTTCCCCGGAAGAAGAACCGGTCACCGTCGTGATGGGGGATTCGACGGCGTGGATGGTCAATCCCGCGGGCAACCGCATCTTTTTGAAACCGATCGAGCAGGATGCCACGACCAACATGACGGTCATCACCAACCTGCGCACGTATTTCTTCGAGCTGCATGCGGAGAAGGACGTGGATATCGGCGACCCGAAAGTCACCTTCTCGTTGCGTTTCCTCTATCCTGACGAAGGAACGAGCATCGGCCTGGGCGCGAGCGACATCAACCACGACATCCCGATGCCGGAGATTGATAAGAATCCCGGGAAATATAATTTCGCCTACAGCATCACCGGGCCGGAATACATCGCCCCGATCCGCATTTTTGATGACGGCGAGTTCACCTATTTCGAGTTCCGCAACAAGAACGCCGATATTCCGGGTTTCTTCATGGTGCGCTCGGATGGCAGCGAGGAGATCATCAATTTCAGGAAGCGTGGCGATTTTATTGTCGTGGAACGGGTAGCCAGTCAGTTTACGCTTCGCCACGGCTCAGAGACGATTTGCGTGTATAACGACAGAATGCCGCTTCGCGGCGCGGTGAACCGCCCCCGCGCGGATTTTGATAAGTACAATCCGCCCTCGACCGCCGCTCCCGCCAAGCAGCCGTAAGCTTCATGCGCGGCAAGAATCCCATTCGGCCGCCGCTGAAAGGCGATGGCTTCAGCCTTGACGTCAAGCACATCTTTCCAACATTGCAGGGCGAAGGGCCGTTCGCGGGCGTGCCCGCCGTGTTTCTGCGGCTGGGCGGTTGCAACCTGGCCTGCGATTTCTGCGATACCGATTTCGAGGATTTCGAGGGGCAGCCTGTTTCCGCCATTATCGAGCGCATCGGCACGCTTTCGCGCAACGAAGATGGTGAAGTGGCACGCAGACTGGTGGTGATTACGGGGGGCGAGCCGTTCCGGCAGGAGATCGGGCCTTTGTGCGAAACGCTTCTGGCAAAGGATTACCAGGTGCAGATCGAAACCAACGGCACGCTTTACCGTGAAGTTCCAGAGGCCGTGTCCATTGTCTGTTCGCCCAAGCGCGGCAAGCAGGGATACCTGACGCCGCGCCCCGATCTGCTGGCGCGTGCGAATGCCCTTAAATTTCTGGTATCAGCCAACCGTGAGGATTACGGCGGTGTGCCGGAGCTTGGACAATCGGAACTCGGCGTCCCCGTCTACGTGCAGCCGATGGACGAATACGACGAGGGAAAGAACCGCGCCAACCGTGCGCTGGCGGTTGCCCTGACCATGGAGAAAGGGTATCGCCTGTCGCTGCAACTGCATAAGTTGTTGGGGATAGAATGAGCAAACCTGCGGTGGTGCTCTTAAGCGGAGGTCTGGATTCGGCGACTTGCCTGGCTATTGCGCGGGCGGAGGGGTTTGAGGTGTGCGCGCTTTCCTTCCGCTACGGCCAGCGCCATGAGGTGGAGCTGCAGGCGGCAAAGCGGGTGGCGGAAGTGCTTGGCGCATCCTCACATAAAATAATGGAGATCGATTTACGGCTGTTTGGCGGCTCGGCGCTTACCGCCGATATTCCCGTGCCGAAGGATCGGCCAATGACGGAAATCAGTCACGGCGTGCCGGTAACTTACGTGCCGGCGCGTAATACGATTTTTCTTTCTTTTGCGCTGGCTTACGCGGAAGTTCTCAACGCTTACGATATCTTCATCGGAGTGAATGCTCTGGATTATTCTGGATACCCGGATTGCCGCCCCGAATTCATCGAGGCTTTCGAGAATATGGCGAATCTCGGCACGTCTTACGCGCTGGCTTCAGGAAAGCGCATTCATATTCACACACCGCTCCTCCGCCTCAGCAAGGCGGAGATCATCCGCAAGGGCAGGGCGCTTGGTGTGGATTATGACCTGACTATTTCTTGCTACGATCCATCCGCTGACGGCACGCCCTGCGGGCGCTGCGATTCCTGCCTGCTTCGCAAAAAAGGCTTCGAAGAAGCTTAAGTCAGCGGCTCGCGGTATCTGTCCGGGAGGAAGCGCAGCACCACGAGCGCGAGCAGGGCCGTGGCGGTGATGTAGTAAGCTGGGCTTAAAGGATCCTGCGTGGTTTGCAGCAGTTTGGAGCATACCCACGGCGCCGTGCCGCCGAACACCGCGGCGCTGACATTGAGCGCCAGTGCCATGCCGGTATAGCGCACGCGGGTGGGGAAAATTTCCACCAGCAGCGCCGAGCAGGGGCCGAGATAAATGCCGGTGAACAGGCTCATGATGACGATGGCCGCGGCGGCGACCGCGAAATCCTGCTGCTGCAACAGCAGGAACATCGGGATCGTCGTGAGCAGGAAGCCGATGCCGCCAACGACCATCACCGGCTTGCGCCCCACGCGGTCGGATATCGCCGCGGCGGCGGGAAGGGAAGCCATCATCACCAGCAGCGCCACGGTGTTAAGGGTCAGCGTGTCCTTGAGCGAATAGCCCAGCTGCTTCTGCATGTATGACACCATGAATACCAGCACGATATAGAATGCGATGGTGATGACCTGGTAGATGCCAACGGCTTTCAGCAACGTCATGCCGCTATGCCGGAACAGCTCCGCCACCGGGGTGTGCTCGCTGACGGTTTCCTGCTCCTTGTGGTTCAGGTATACTGGGCTTTCCGGCACAAAGCTGCGGATATACAGCCCCACCAGCCCCACGCCCAGGCCAAGCACGAAGGGAATGCGCCATCCCCAGGCGGCCACGTCCTCCGGCGGCAGAAGGCGGGTGACGGCGCCCGCGGCGAGCGAGCCGAGCAGGATGCCGATGCACATGCTGATTTTCGTGGTGCTGCCGGCCAGCCCCCTGTGCTTCATGGGGGCGTGCTCGACGATGAACGTCACCGAGCCGCTGAATTCTCCGCCCAGCGACAACCCCTGCAGCAGGCGGATAAGGGTGAGCAGAATCGGGGCCATGAAACCGATCTGCGCGTAGGTGGGCAGCAGGCCCAGGCAGGCGGTGGGAATAGCCATCATTAGAATGGAGATCGCCAGCGCCCGGCGGCGGCCGAACGTGTCGCCGATCCAGCCGAATAGAATGGCGCCGAGGGGGCGCATCACGAACCCGGCCGCGAACACGCCGTAGGTGATGAGCAGCGCGTCCCACGAATCCTCGGACGGCGGAAAGAACTGCGCGGCGATGATGGTGGCGAAATGGCCGTAGAGCGCGTAATCGAACCATTCCAGCCCGTTGCCGATCATTCCTGAAACCACCACGCGCTTCATGCGTTCTCCTTCGTTTGTTGGTTCCCGCTCCGCTTCCCGCTTACGCGGGAATGCTCACATGGAACGCCGCGTGCGCGCGGGCTGACGGCTCCTTTAAGGAAAAGGGCGCTGCTTTTAAGCAACGCCCTTTTAAGGTCACGGTTTTCCTAAAGAAATTACCGCTTATAAATGATTTCCGCGCGGCGATTCTGCGGTTCTTTCACGCCGTCATCCGTGGGCACGAGGGGGTCGTTCTCGCCGCGCGAGATGGTCTGGATATCCTGCGTGGGAACGCCCAGCGATGTCAAGAAACGGCGAACTTCGTTGGCGCGGCGCTGCGAGAGCTGAAGATTATACGCATCGCTGCCCGAGCGGTCGGCATGGCCGGTGACTTCAAAGCGCAGCGTACCCGCGCGGTTGCCCTCCACGGCGGCACGGATGATGCGCTTGGCTTCCTCTGTCAGGTTGTAGCGATCGAAATCAAAGAAGACGAGGTAGGAGTTCGGGCTGGCGGGCTTGTCCACCGCCAATGGCGCCGGGGGCGGAGCAGGGCGATACGGCTCGGGTTGCGGCGCGCCAAAGGAGTAGCGCATGCCGACCATGACCGTGCTGGTGTTGTAATCCGCCTCCACTGTTGTGCCAGCGACGTTCTGGAATTTTGGGTCGATGGCGACGAGGTAACGGTAATCAGCAAAGAAGCTGTAATTGGCGTCCATCTTATAGCTTGCGCCGAGGATGCCCTGCACGGCGAAGGAGGTGTTGTCGTCGTCCACGAAGATGGTGCCTGGCGCGGTGACCTTATCGAAATTGAGCCAGGTGAAGCCCACGCCGCCGCCGACATAAGGGGTGAGCGGCGTGCCCGTATCGAAATCGTACAGCGCGTTCAGCATCACCGACCAGGACATGTCGTCGCCTTCGGCGTCAATGCTGTTGATGTTGTTGGCGTTGTTGTGGCGCCAGCTGAGTTCCGCTTCGGTGCGCACGCCGTTGCCGTACTGATACCCGCCGTGGAAGAGGGCCGACCAGCCGCCGTCGAACTCGACGCTGAAATTATTGTTGGCGGGGCCGTTCAGATCCGAATCGCCATGAAAAACGTAACCCGCGCCGCCCCCGATGTAAAACCCCTGATCATGAGCGTTGGCCAGCAAGGGAAGAGCTGAGAACAACGCGGCACTGGCAATCAGGATTCTAGGGGTCATAGAAATGCTCCGTTTAAAAGAGATATTTTTATATGCACCTCTCCCGAGTGAAAGCCCAAGGTTTTTTTGATTTTTTCCCTTGGTTTTTCGCGGGAAATATAGGAAGTGTTGCATCTATGCAAATCAGGCGGTTCTGGCGGTTAATCAAAATTTAGCAGTTCAGGGCTAGCCTGTTATCAGTAAAAAAAGAGGATTTCTATCATGGCGGAAGCAGCTCAGCCGCTCGATCCCAACGAACCGATGGTGGTGAACCTCGTGCGCGGCATGACCGTGGACGGGCAGCCGCAATATGCTTATGTCGCGGTGCGTGCCGCGATCAACACGCAGTTCCGCGAAGCGCTCGCCACGACGGATTGCGATGTGCAGGAATGGGGCATCGTGCTTGCGCACGGCACGGGCGAAAATCCGCCGCCGGAAGTTATGCAGCAGATGGAACAGCAATACGGCGTGAACCACAATCTCGAACACGAGATGTACGAGCAGATGTACGGCAAGCAAGGCGAAGATACCAACCAGGCTTAACGCTTTTTCTTCCGCGTCGTTTCCTTTTTTCGTTCTTTGCCTTTTCCGCCGCCGCCGCGATGGCGGAAGGGTTCGCGTGTTTCCGTGGCGGACACGCCTTCCAGGCCGAAGGTCAGCTTTCCGGTGACGCCTTGCGTTTCCAGCAGCACCACGCTCACTCTCTGGCCCAGCGCATACTCTATGCCGGAGCGCCGGCCGATCAGGCGGTGGCGCTTGGGTTCGAAGTGGAAATAATCCCGTCCCAGAAAGCGTATCGGCACCAGCCCGGAGGCGCCGACGTCATCCAGCGTCACGAACACGCCCGCCGCCGTCACGCCGGAAATCACGGCGCCGAACGTCGCGCCGACGCGGTCTTTCAAGAACTCCGCCGCGTAGCGGTCCACGGTGTCGCGCTCAGCGAGCATGGCGCGGCGCTCGGTCGTGGAGATGTGCTCGGCGATCGAAGCGAGGTTACCCTGTGGCGTGGGATTTTTTTCCAGATAGCCGAGCAGCGCCCGGTGCACCACCAGGTCGGCGTAGCGGCGGATGGGGGAGGTGAAATGCGTGTAGCAGCGCAGGCCAAGCCCGAAATGGCCAAGATTCTTGGGGGTGTAGGTCGCTTGGCTCTGGGTGCGTAGAATCGCCATGCTGAGCCAGGTGGCCAGCTCCGTGCCCGCCACCCGCGCGAGCAGGCCGTTGAGGCCGATGGGCGTCACCGGTTTGGCCAGCTTCATCTTGGCGGATTCGAGCAGGTGCTCCAGCCCGGAAAGCTTTTCCGT